>JAPCJV010000080.1 GCA_027886785.1 Nitrososphaerota archaeon
CCCGTTGCGATTGCCAATGGTGTTCCGTACATCGACGCTCAAGCTGACGAAATTCCGATCTTTGCCCAACAAGGAGCTAGCGACTGGGTTGTCGGTTCTCTGAACATAATCAACTACTGGATGTGGAACTATCTCAACCTTATCAAAGAGACTGACCCAAGCGCTAAAATTGCCCTAGTTGACGAGGGTGATGATTTCGATGCTGAGGCAGCGGGAACGGGGCCTTCAAAGTTTGGAGCGTACCAAATGTGTAAGAGCCTTGGTCTGAATGTGGTCTTGCAAGATACCGGTGTCAATAGCGGATTCAGCTCTACCTTTGATTATTCTACAGAGGTACAAAAACTGAAGAGTGCTGCAGCAGATGTTGTGATCTACTTCGATCTCACAGCAGCATTTGCCGCTATCTTTCTCGAGGCAATCCACAACGAGTTCAAGTCCAGTGGTTGGAAGCCAAAAGCATATCATACAACTAACGGTGCCCAGGTCGCGTTCACTTCGACTGCTGGCGCGTTGGCAACAGGATATACAGCTGACGTTTATTGGGATCAGTCATTCCCGTACGAGGGACTGTGGGGCAAGAACACTTGGCAGCAAGTCCAGACAAGCGCCAATTTCACAGATCTCAACTGGCCTTGGATATCAATAGGATACTCTTGTGTGGAGGATGCAGTACAGGCTGTTCAGGTCGCTGGAACTACTGACAAGCATTCTGTAATGAATGCCCTAAAGACGATGGAATTCACAAATATTCTGGGGCCATGGCGGGCACAAAATCCGTTAAAGGATCCATTCGCACCGCCATCGGGTTTGAACACAGGAGTCGGAATGAGCCTTTCAAGAGCGATACCCGTTCAACTGATAAATGTAAATGGAACACTCAAGAGGAATCTGGTCTATCCGGCTGACATCGCCACAGCAGCGTACCAGTATCCAGAGCCGCTATTCCCGAATGGCTAGCTAAAAGAAAGTAAAAAGCATCTGTCGACTGGAAGCTGATTGTGTAGCCATTGGTTCTTTTAGGAACCACGGCCGTAATCAGCATACTTCTCCAAGGGATACTGTTCGGTGGGATTCTATCTCTTGTTGGAGTTGGGTTGACTCTCATCTTTGGAGTCACTCGCGTGCTCAACATCGCCCACGGAGATTTTTTGGTCCTGGGCGGGATAGCGACTGTTGTACTATTCGGTGCATTAGGGCTAAACCCTTTCGAGAGCCTTATTGTGGTTATACCGGTTTTTGCTCTTATTGGAGTCGGATTCAGTTTCTTGATGAGGAGGTCAATGTCTGCAAGAACCGCAGAAGCTAGTCTCGCATCAAGTGTTCTTGTTACATTGGGACTTTCAAACCTAATCGAAGGATTAGGGCTACGCATAGTTGCACAGTTTGGATACTCCGTCTTTGCCATCTCTTTGGCGCTTGGATCGTTCACGATTGGGGGCGTTACTGTGGATTATATTCTACTGATCTCCTTTGCCTTCATAATTGCTATCTCAATCTTCATGACTTATTTTGTGTACAATACGTCGTTTGGTGCACAGATGCGAGCATCCATGGCCGACAGAGAAGTAGCCTTGATGCTTGGCGCTGACACGAACAGAATATCAATGATTACGTTTTCGATCGGAATAGTCCTTGCTGCTGTAAGCGGGACAATCTACGTTTTGGTGACGAGTATTTCTGCAAACACAGGATTATTGCTTACTACGGATGCTCTGACTGTTGTGATTTTAGGGGGTTTAGGAAGTTTCCTGGGGGCTCTACTTGGAGGATTTGTGATTGGACTGGCCAATTCAACCTTTGAGATTGTGCTCACAGAATTAGGACTGCCAGGCACGGAGTGGGTCGCAGTTGTGCCGTTAGCTATATTGATCATAATACTGATCGTCCGTCCCAAAGGTCTTCTCAAGCGCTAACAAAAAAATGAAAACGAGGATATTCAATCTCTTTCAAAGAGATAGAGGGATTTTTGCCGGGGCGTACGGTGGATACTTCAGATGGACTCTAATTGTGATGGTCATTCTCACTCCATTATTTTTCTTTGCGGGTAATGGACTTCTCATTCAACTTATCATAATCTATTCCATCCTTGCCCTAAGTTACGACTTTTTTTCAGGCTACACTGGCTACTATAACTTGGGATTCGGCGCGATTTCTGCGGTAGGTGCCTACACCTTTACCTTTGTGAGCAATGCTGGCGTAAATGTGTTCGTAGCTCTTCTAATCGCAGGAATTATGGGAGGAATCTTTGCCCTCGGTATAAGCTATCCGTTCCTACGTCTGAGGGGAGCTTATTTCGCCATCGCAACTCTTGCCTTGGTTCTCTTTCTGGATATTGCTGATATTAATCTCACCCCATATACAGGTGGGGAAGTGGGACTTCACGTCTTTATTTCCACACAAATCGCATCCTACAACGGATCGCTTCTCTTCCTCCTTGGAACTCTTCTGCTACTTCTTGCTTGTCTTTCAGTTCATTTCACGATTGGACGATCAAGATTGGGACTTGCTCTAAGAAGCATCCGTGAAGAAGAAGACGTGTCGGAAAGCTATGGAGTGAATGCATTCAGGATTAAACAAATCGTGCTACTCCTTAGCGGCTTCTTCGGTGGGCTCGGTGGCGCCGTCTTTGCGATTTACTTCGGATTCATAAATCCGGACAACGTTTTAGGGCTGAGCACGGCACTCCTCCCGGTCGTAGCTTCAATGATAGGCGGTCCTGGAATATTTCTCGGTCCTCTGGTGGGCGGGTTCGTCCTAGAAGGTATCAACCTGACGCTCCCTACCTATATCGATACGATAAACCCTTCGTACAACTTTATCGGCCCACTTGTGGTTACTGGTGTTCTCCTGCTGATTGTGGGGCTATTTTTGCCAACGGGAATTGTACGGTTGAGATTTTTACAAAAATATATGTATCGCAATCCCGATCGTTTTCTGACTTTACGTAGAAGAGCTACTACGACCGAAACCGAAACGAAAGAAAAACACTAGCTAAAATTCGCAACTATTTCTGCGCGCCAACTTTTCAAAATAAATCAGAATTTAACAAGTTCACAGCAAGAACTCCCTCGAAGCGAGAACATTTGAGAAGTGGGACAAAGATATTGTCCCGTGATCGCTAGTCCCATCCTCCCGAAGCTCCGGGTCTCAGCTTTTGCTTTGAAATGGCAAGTTTTTGTTCTGTGATTTTCATTGATTTCAAAAGAAATTAGGGCCTTCCTTGTATCCTGCAAAAGTTTGAAATGTTAAATAGAATTTTTCGTTCGCTAGACTGAAGATTATGTCCTCTCATCGAAAGAAGTGGCACAAATCGTGAATAAATTATCGGGGATAAAAGCATACTTCCACGCGGCGAGATTTCGTACATTCTTTTCGCCACTCCCTGCGAGCCGGAACCTAGATCCGATCTTAGCTTGGATGAAATCGCTCAAAGGTTTTATGGCGCTGTTTTGCTACAGCCAAATACATGGTCCCGTCAAGCGCGGAAGGAAGAGGATATCCGAGTTTCAAGGAAAGGATTCCAAATGGATGGCGTGTGGTTCCTTCTGAAGCTTGGCCGATCAATACAACCTTTGGTCCAGAGGAAAAACTGGATCTAAATGAATGGCGATTTGAGACTTACGGTGAAGTCGAAAAGGAAGTTTCGCTAAATTATGATGACTTGAGCAAACTCAACCAAAGCACCGTGATTACTGATCATCATTGCATTGATGGGTGGAGCTATCTCGGTCATGAGTGGTCCGGCTTGGACCTCAGGGAAATAATCGAACACACTTCGCCAAAGAAAAGTGCGAAGTACATCTTGATTGAATGCGAAAGAGGATTAACTCAGGCGTTTCCACTTACCCAGGATATTCTTTTTGCTACGAGGCGGAATGGCGTACCGCTTCTGAGGGGAGGCGGATTCCCACTTAGAGCAGTTGCCCCAGGTGAATATGGCTACAAGAGCGTAAAATGGGTTCGAAGAGTCAAGTTTACAGAAAAAAGAGAATTGGATTTCTACGAAAAAAAATTGTTAGACTGGGGCATGGAGGTTCCTCCTCCAGAAGAGAATCCCTGGAACTGCGAGAACGGCAACAGGAAGAAGCTTCTGCGCGCAGTTTTCTCAAGGCTGCTGGATGAGGAAAGAACGAGGAGAATAGAGAAAGCGCATGCCAGGTGAAATCTTGCTCTGCAGGGAGAGCGAGATCCCGTCGGAGGGCAGATCGAGAAAGTTTGTTGCGGGTGGGAGAGACGTCCTTCTCTTCAGATTGAACGGTTCGATTAGGGCAATTGAATCGATTTGTCCGCACGTGTGGACTGACTTTGAGCAGGCTAGACTCAATGCTAGAGCCGGCACGATAAAGTGTCCGAACCACGGTGCGGTTTTTGATCTCACAACCGGAAAACCCCTTTGCGGACCTTATGGGGTCGATGGAGATATTCTTCCAAACCTCACGTTTTTTGATATCATTTTGAGGAACGGGGATGTACTTCTAATTTCTGGGATACCTGCCATCTCGGACTGAAGCTGGTACCAACCTCGAAGGCCCTGGATCTTCAATTTAATCAGCTCTCTAGAAAGTTTAGAGGATCGTCTTCTAAACATAGACCGTTGTTCTCGGAGGCGAACCTGATAGTGAGGGGAACAGGAGTTGTCGGATACAGATAGTTCTTAGCTGCGTGCGATAACTTGACAAGCTCATGCGATGTAATTAGAAATGTTAAATAGAATTATTCGTTCGTTCGTCAACAGATTTTGTAATGTCCTCCCATATGCACGACTTTGATGACCACATAAGAGCGATCGTAGAAGATCTTGGGTATTGGCGGGCCAAGCGGTTTGAAGCCTCGGTCTTTCGCTTTGCAAGAATCGGGGCTCTAACTCTCTACGACATTATGAATTCTTACTCAAATATTCGAGAAATACCAGATCCACCTGAGGTGGAAAATGCTGAGAGCGAGACTGAAGCTCGAATTAGGGCCCTTGAAATCGCTCTCGGGGATTACATCAAAGGAGTTATGATTATTGAGACCGTCCCTATCGGGACCGTAGTAATCGATGATCTGAGAAAGGAAGGAGGATCGTATGACAAATTCTTCGTGATAGAGCATAAATCTTACACAGGTTCGCTAGATCAAAAAATCCACGACATTCAGAAAGATCTGAAAGATTACAGAACTTTCCTAGAGGCGTTTACAATGGCGTTGATTGCTAAAGGGTTTATGACTCAAGGGGAGCTCGAGAAAAAGCGCGAGGAAATTAAGAAATCCTCGATCGAAAACGGTGGCAGAATTGTCGCAAGAGCTTGGGTGGACCCCAAATTCAAAGCCCACCTTCTTTCTAATGCCAGAGATGCCGTGCGAGATTTTGGAACGCCGTTAAGCGGAACGCCTAACCTGATTGTCGTGGAAAATTCGGAATCAGTGCATAATGTGGTCGTATGTACGCTCTGCTCCTGCTACCCGTACGACCTGCTCGGAAATCCGCCATGGTGGTACAAACACGACAGTTACAAAACAGCTATCATAGAAAACCCCAGAAAAACTCTCGACGATATGTTCGGTTTGAAGATAAAAAAAGAGGTTGAGATCCGCGTGCACGACAGCACTTCAGATTTCCGATATCTCGTCTTGCCAACGAGACCTTCCAACACCGAACATATGGCAGAAGGTGAACTTGCGAAGCTAATCACTTCGGAAAGTCTCATTGGAACTGCAGAGCCATTGAGCCCTGCAAAACAGAGTTAACGGAGTGGGACAATGCAGGATAATTTCAAACCTGGAAAAAAAGTGCACATCAAGACGACTAATCCAGAGGGCACTCACCGGACGCCGAAATACATCATGGGAAAATCTGGAACGATTTATATTTCGCACGGCGCCTTGACTGGTTACGAAGTTGATCACAGTGAAGATTGGGGGCCCCTCTACACGGTGGAATTTCAGACAGAAGAAATCAGCAGATCCAAGAGTATCGACAAAATCCTTGTCGATGTTCACGAGGATTGGCTGGAACCCGAAAACTAGGTTTTCTTATGCTGAGGCAAAGCGATCGAATTATTCGGTTAGAAGGATTGCAATACCTCATTAGAAGTTTTTTGGAGCATTGAAATTTGATCCTTTGACCCCATGATCAGTTTCATCACCTGAACTCCCGCCTCTTTGTATTTCTCTATTCTCTTGATACACTCGTCTGGAGTTCCGTAGATAGACCAGCGGTCAATTGTTTGGTCGTCTACCGGATTCCCGAAATAAGATTCTATCATTTCCGCGACTTCTCTCCTCGCTATATCTCTCTCTGAGTTCACGTTGAACCAGCATTCAATTGCTCTGATAATATTACTCGGCTTACGCTTGTTATCTACGGCGAGGTTAGAAATTAATTCGGAACTATTTTTGAACTCCGCGGGATCTGCCATGATTGTAATCCATCCATCAGCAAGTCTTCCTACACGGTTGAAAGATCCTGAGTAACCGCCATGCGATTTTTTCGTGAATCCGGGCGTACCGGAAATTTGCTTAACGTTGTCTTTCGGAACGTAGACCCCGCTGGCAATCCAGATAGGAGGAGGATTTTGGGTGGGACGAAATCCGAGCTTCACATCGTGCATTTTGTAAACAGCTCCATCATATTGTAATGTGTCGCCTCTCCAAAGAGTTCTAAGAATCTCCACGGTTTCTTCGAGCGCTTTCCCTCGCTTGGTAACATCCACCCCTACAAGTTCTGCTTCCTTTGCGACGCCTTTCGGGGTCCCTCCTCCGATGCCCAGAGTTAGAATCGCTCGCCCCAGTGAAATCCTGTCAAGAGTGGCCCAAGACAGAGCGAGCATGATGGGATTACGAAAATGTGGCTGAATTATCGAACCTCCTATTTTCACCTTTTTCGTTTTTGATGCGACAGCGCCTAGCAAAGTCAAGGGTTCGAATCGGGGGCTGTCGATTAAGCTGTCACCCACCCACAAAGATTCAAACGACAATTCTTCTGCTTTTTCCGCGAGTGAAATAAGATCGGCGATGCTATAACCCGGGAGATAGACTAAAGCTCGATTATTGAGCGAAAGGCCGAATCCAAGTTTGCTCAAAGAAAATTTCTCTAATGGGTAGATTCCTAGACTCAAAATAAGTCAAGCTGAAATAGCAAATATTTTATTACGGATCCCAATTCGACCGCTTGCACTCGTAATTGAAAACTTCAGAAAGACAGGTGTGGCCGGATGTCGTTGAACAGCTAAAGACTGCGCTAGGAGAATCCAACGTTAGCACCAACAAGCTGGATCGTTTCATGTATGGAAGGAGTCTCGCCTGGCCTTTCCTCATGAGAGAGCCGGATATTGTCGTCAGACCAAGAACTCCGATGGACGTTTCTGCTATATTGCGGATTGCTAATCGGGCGAGGGTTCCGGTTACTGCAAAAGGTGGAATTGGGGAGGGCGCGAGTGTTCCTTTGGAGGGCGGGATTCTCATTGACCTAACGACTCTCAACAAAATCGAGGTTCACCCGGAAGAAAGAGTCGTGGTCGTC
>JAPCJV010000081.1 GCA_027886785.1 Nitrososphaerota archaeon
GACGTGGGTCACGATCAGGAATTATCGAAAGAGGAGGCTCTGAATAGGAAACTTGTGTCTCTGGATGAATGGAACGAACTAGAGGAAGGCACCTACCGATTATTTGAGTACTATAAGAGAGAAGCCCGATTGAAAGGCATCATAATTCCTGATTTCAAACTGGAATTCGGCCGGCTAGGAAAGGACGAATTGATCCAGATTGATGAACCGCCGACGCATGATTCCGCTCGATTCTGGTCGATGGACAAATACAAAGTTGGTGAAAAGCAAGAAAAAAATTGTCTTGACAAGGAATTCCTTCGGGATTTCCTGTTAAGAAAGGGCTTTTCAGGCGAGGGCGAGGTTCCTGACCTACCAGAGATCGTGTTGTCACAAATATCAAAGAGATGCATAGGAGCGTTTCAGGTGTTGTCCGGACAAAACACTTTGGACTCGCTTGGTTTGCTTAGTGTAGACGAGGTTCTGGCTCAGAACTATCAGAATTGACACGCTCCATTAAAATCGATCAAATTCTCCGAGGCATCTGGGAGAAAAATTGACCTAAAAATGAACACTCCCCGATACTCAGAATTAATTTCGCCTAGTGACTTTCGATATTCAGTACCAGATCTTCTTCCTTTTCTATCAGAGGATGCCTTCGTCAAATACAAAGCACGAGTGGAAGCAGCTCTAGGAAAACAGCTTGCAGACGCGGGGATTTGTCCAAAGTCCGTGGCCGAGGAAATCGAGAGGGCTGCGGAGGAGATAACAGCCGAAGAAGTATATGCCGAAGAACGTCGCATCAAACATGACATTAGGGCGCTGGTGAATGTGATCCGGAGCAAAGTCTCAGACCAGGCGAAACCTTTCGTTCATCTCACAGCAACGTCATACGATATAGTCGACACAGCTAATGCGCTGAGATTCAAAGATGCAGTTTCCCGGGTGGTCATACCAGATCTCGTAAAACTAGAATCAGGTCTCATTGAGTTAACTGTGAAATATTCAGAAACTACACAAATCGGCCGAACGCACGGGCAACACGCAGAGCCCATCACCCTCGGGTTCTTCTTATCTTCTTATGTCTCTCGACTAGGACAGAGAATCCTGAAAATCAGTCAAGCCTTGGATGATCTATCGGGCAAGTTCTCAGGTGCAGTAGGAGTTTATGGCCCTCTTTCCCTAATGATCGACAATCCAGAAGGATTCGAAAAAGCTCTCTTGGAGTCACTCGGACTCAAAGCATCTGAAGTGTCTACCCAAATCGTCCAACCTGAACCATTGACAGATCTGATACATTCAATTGTATCTACCTTGGGAGTGATCGCTAATTTAGCTAGAGACATGAGGCAGCTGCAGAGAACGGAAATTTCGGAGATTTCGGAAGAATTCTCCGCCGATCAAGTCGGATCCTCTACAATGCCCCAAAAAAGAAATCCAATCAATTTCGAAAACGTCGAAAGTGCATGGAAAAAATTCATGCCTCAGATGACAACCATCTATATGGACCAGATTTCTGAGCATCAGCGAGATCTTACAAACTCACTGTCACAACGATACATTCCGGAACTCATTTCTGCGTTCGACTACGCGGTAAGAAGGTTGACCTCGACTATCTGGGATGAGAAAACCCACAAACCGAAGATTTCAGTGGACCTCGAAATGCTCGCTAAGAATCTGAAGATGAGTTCTGATAAAATCGCTTCAGAACCCCTCTATATTCTGCTATCTATCGCTGGTCATCCTGACGCCCACGAATCTGTCAGAAAGATCGTGCAGGAGTCTATACGATCAAAGAGAGACTTTTTGGAGGTTATCAAAGGAGACAAAGAACTTTCCAGATATCTAGAAAAAATTCCAAAATCTCACCAAAAGATAATCGAAGACCCAAGCCAATATCGAGGGATTGCAGTACAGAAATCGCTCAAAATAGCAGAGTCTTGGAAAAACAAAATGTTGAAACTTTCAGCCGATTTTCCAAAGAAAACTCCTACTTGATTCTCGGATCGTGAAAGAATTCTTGAAAGGTGTCCGAAACTCGGAGCGAAGCTTATCCTACTGCAAAGTAGGAGTAGACCGAAAAAGTCGCGAAAAGTCTAGGTCCAAGATTCAATCCGATCTTTTGACGGACCCGGCCTCCTATCCGTTCGGCCCATTCATCCAGCTTCCTTTCGGAACTCTTTATTCTAGTCCTTCAGATCGAAATCAATTCTACGACATCCAGATCGAGGGAGTTGGAACTAAGACCTTACTCGCGGAACTTTCTGGGAACTATTTCTCAATCGGAAAGGACGCAGTGGCAATGGCGGCGAATGACGTTATTCGCTCAGGGGCAAGACCTATTCTAATCAGCGACGCGATACATATCTCAAAAAGCGAGCCGCAAAGGGTGCAGCAGCTTGTATCGGGTGTTAGGGAAGGGGCAAAAGCTGCTGGGGGCCTTTTAGTTTCAGGGGAAACGGGGGACGTTGCTGAGATCTTACATAATGAAATTGAAAAGAAATCTCCGCCGTTCGATCTTTTTGTTTCATGTCTCGGACTCGCGAGCAGGAACCAAATCATCGCGGGCGAAATCTCGCTTGGAGATAGGGTCATCGGGCTAAGGAGCGCGGGGATCCATTCCAACGGCTTGACACTCGCAAGGAGGGTCTTACTCAAACAATGGGGAGGGAGGTACAAAAAATGGGAGACTCCCGCAGGCCTTGAACACCCTGTGTTAGAAGAGTTGTTGATCCCCACGCGCATATTTGTCAACGACTTGAAACGCATTCAAGAAATTGCAAAAGTCAAGGCAGCTGTTCATATCACCGGGGATGGCTTTGCGAAATTTAGGCGACTTATCGAATGGAAAAACGGAGGTAAGAGACCCGGCTTAGGTTTCAGGTTCGCGATAAAAGAAAAGCAGCCTCCTATCTTTGATTTGATCCAAAAGACCTCTAAATTCATGGGAAGCCCGATTTCCTTGAAGGAGATGTATAGGACATTCAATATGGGGTATGGTTTTGCGGTCGTCGTATCCCCCGCTGATGCAACAATTATTCTTGATTCCTTAAATATCAATGGCGGAGCCGTTGACATTGGCTTCGTTTCGAAAGACGGTGCGATTTCGGTAGTTCTGCCCGGTGCAGAAAAGCCGATATTGTTATGATTCATAATTTCATTAGGTCACTTTTGAAAACGCGGAGTCCGATCTTTGATAATTGAGATTCAGGGCTACCATCGAAGTAGGATTGAGAAAAGATCACTTCGACCCCGAGTCCGAGACGATCAAAAAGACATTGCGTGATTTGAATTTTCAAGTTAATTCTTTGCGGGTTCTGAAAGTGTATCAAATAGTCCTGGATTCGGGCTCGAAGAAAGAAGCCGAAACGACGGTCAGGAAGATGTGTTCGCGACTTCTCGTAAACCCAACGAAGGACGACTTTCACTTTAAGGTTGAACCGATAGATAATGGCTCAGAGTCTTAAACTCGTCTCGGTGGACGACAAAAAAGCTTTCCAGCTGTGTCGAAAGCTTGGAACGGGATTGTCATTTCAGGAAGTATCGGCAGTTAGGGCGTACTTCAAAAAAATCGGACGCGATCCGACAGAAATAGAATTGCAGACGATCGCTCAAACGTGGTCCGAACATTGCTTTCACAAAGTCTTCAAGTCGAAAATAAGATTTGGTTCGCAAACAATCAACGGACTCTTTAATTCATTTATCAAACGGGCAACCCAGGAAATTGCCCCAAGCTGGGTAATTTCGGCCTTTTCCGATAATGCTGGGATAATAAAGTTCGAGGAAACACTTTCTATAGCAGCCAAAGTGGAAACCCACAACCACCCCAGCGCGATCGAACCGTTCGGGGGAGCTGCAACAGGAGTAGGAGGGGTAATCCGAGATATCCTCGGAGTCTGGGCGGAGCCGATCGCGAATACAGATATGCTGTTTTTCGGCCACCTCGATTTTCCCTACAAGCGATTACCAGCTGGGATCATGCATGCCAGATATCTGTTGAGTGGTGTGGTCTCCGGCGTGGGCGCCTATGGCAATAATATGGGGATTCCAACGGTCAACGGGGGAGTTTACTTTGATGAAAGTTTTACAGGCTATACGCTCGTCTTCTGCGGGTGCATCGGGCTCCTCAAGAATCGAAATTATGCGAGAAACGCCAAATCTGGCGATGTATTGGTCATCGCCGGAGGAAGGACGGGAAAAGATGGAATCCATGGAGTGAATTTTGCTTCTGAGAAAATCGAAGGAGATCCAGA
The DNA here is from genome assembly GCA_027886785.1 of Nitrososphaerota archaeon. Next base: position 4,233 of record JAPCJV010000081.1, read on the forward strand.
TGCCCTCCGCCCAGCGGTACAGATACCCAATCCCATCACGGAAGAGAAACTTGCGAGAGCTGTAATTGAAATCGGGAACAAACGGCTTGCTTCGGCGATTACTGACCTGGGCGGAGGAGGCCTTTCTTCGGGTGTTTGCGAGCTCGCCAAATCTTTCGGATGTGGAGCAGAGGTAGATCTTGCGAGCATCCCTCTCAAAACTTCGGATCTGGAGCCCTGGGAGATATGGATCTCTGAATCTCAAGAGAGAATGCTTCTTGTGGTTCCAGAGCAAACACTGTCGAAGACCCTTTCGATATTTGAAAGCGAAGAAATTGAAGCGAGCGCCATCGGAGCACTCACTGCCTCCGGTCAGGTGGTACTACGAAATAGAGACACGGAGCTCGGCAGACTAGATCTCCAGTTCCTGTTTTCTCCTCCGCTTCCGAAACTCGAAACCAAAAAATATGGGTTCGCCAACGGAAAAAGAAATTCCGAAGTTTCACCTCACTTCAAAGCGACAAACCTCCAAGAGGATGTATTGTCGCTTCTTGGCTCTCCAAACATCGCCAGCAAGGAGGGCATAGTTAGGACATACGACTTTGAAGTAAAGGGCAACACCGTAATCAAACCTTTCCAATATCCTCGCTCCGGCCCCAATGACGCTGCAGTCCTGAAACCTGTTAGGAACTCGGAAAAGGGGTTAGCGATCTCTTGTGGATTCAATCCACGCCTTAGCGCTATTGATCCCTATTGGATGGCTGTCGCATCGATCGATGAAGCGTTGAGGAATAATATCGCGGTGGGCGGCAGAAGGATCGCCCTTTTGGACAATTTCGCATGGGGAGATCCAGAAGACCAGAGAAACCTGTGGGCACTGGTTAGAGCTTCGCAAGCGTGCTATGTTGTCTCCAAAGCATTTGAAGCTCCCTTTATCTCGGGAAAAGACAGTCTGTATAATCAAACCCCCATTGGAGAAATCCTACCCACTCTGGTCATCACTGCGCTAGGAATTGTTCCTGAAATCTCTGGATGCGTGACTGCAGACTTCAAGCGGCCGGGAGACTCGATTTTTCTTGTTGGGGAAACACATCAAGAACTAGGGGGATCTGAATTCTACAAACTCAAAGGCGTATCCGGCGGCAGTGTGCCCAAAATAGATCTCCTCAAGGCGCCTTCGCGGTACAAGGGAATGAACCGAGCTATGGATCAGAGAATAGTTAGGGCGTGCCACGATCTATCGCAGGGAGGGCTGATCGTGGCTCTGGCGGAAATGTGTTTTGCAAACGGGTTCGGAGCAGATATTACAATTGAAAACGCTTCCTCCGAAATACAGATTCTTTCGGAACTATTTTCTGAATCCAATTCCAGATTTCTGGTGGAGGTACGTTCTGAGGATCTAGACAAATTTGAGAAAACAATGAAAGAATTTCCCACAGCGAAATTGGGCACGATTCAAGAGCGAGGAATTATTGCTGTCAAAGGCCCTAAGGGTAGAAGGCTGTTGGATGTCCCGGTCGATGAATGCTACGCCTCTTGGACAAAGCGATTTTCCAACAACGTCGGAGGGTGAATTTGGCATGGAACGAGAAAGAATCAAAATCTGTGTCATGCGGGTCGGTGGAACTAATAGAGATGCAGATGCCGCGGTTTGTCTTGAGGATCAAGGTGCCATAGTAGAGGTACTTCATCTGAATGATGTCCTCAGACGCAGAAATCTAAATTCCTATGACGGTCTCGTTTTTCCTGGAGGATTTGCCTACGGAGATTATGTTCGCGCCGGTGCTATCTGGGCAAAAAGAATTCGCGCTTCCCTTCGAGAGGATCTGAACACATTTGTTCAATCCGGAAAGCCCGTGCTTGGCATATGCAATGGGTTTCAAGTGTTGATTGAAACGGGCCTTCTCCCCACGCCGGATTTTTCTGAAGACTCCAAGGTTGCCCTCGCAGGGAATAGCTCTGGCAAGTTCGAGTGTCGCTGGATCAATCTGAAGGCTGCCTCAGATTCCAACTGCGTTTTCACGAAGGGCGTTTCGCAGATTATGAAATTTCCCATTGCCCATGGAGAAGGCCGCTTTATCGCGCAGGACAAAGAAACATACTCTAATCTCGAGAAAAATCATCAGGTAGCCCTTCAGTATTGTGATGATTCGGGACTACCCGCGGACAAAAGATATCCTGCAAATCCTAACGGGTCTGAATTTGACATTGCAGGAATTTGCAATGAATCGGGAAATGTTTTGGGGTTGATGCCCCACCCAGAGGATGCGTACTGGGGATACCAAACCCCAGATTGGCCCGAAAAGCAGGAAATTCCGCAGTTCGGAGATGGCAAGGAGATCTTTAGAGCGATGGTGGATTACGTCCAAAACAATTTTTGAAAGCTAGTTTACCCCCAGCTGTAGTTTGACCGCGTTCATAGTATTCTGAAGCAGGCAGGCGCGGGTCATTACCCCGACCCCGCCAATATTCGGGGTAAGAAAACTGCAATGTCCTTTCAAAGAGGAAGTATCTACATCAAACAACATTTTTCCGGTTGCGTCGTCTTTTCTTACACCAACTGAGATTACAGAAGATCCCTCCTTCACGGTACTTCTATTCACTCTAAATCCAGCATTTCCGTAAAGCTCAGGAGGCCTCCCGCTGGCGGCAACCACAATATCTGCCTCCTTTAGTTTGTTATCCAGCCTTCGAGTCTTCGTATGGCAGCAGAAAGCTGTTGCATTTAGATCTTGCAGCAGCTTTCGCAGCGGTTCTCCCGCAAGAATTCCCCGGCCGACGATCGCAACATCTGCGCCTAAAAGAGGAACTTTGTACGCTTGGCATAGAAGGACGATCCCTTTTGGAGTACAGGGAAGCAATCCAGTGGTCAGAGAGTACTCCCCCCTGAGCAGCTTGCCCAACCGAAAGGGCGTTAGCCCATCTACGTCTTTGTTTTTATTCAACGTTGAAAAAACCAGTTCTTCTGAAATTTTTCCACTAAAAGGCATTTGAGGAATAATTGCATGCACCGAGGCGTCGTCATTGAGTCGTTTTACATTCTCAAGGACTTCTCCTGAAGATACGCTGGGATCACTTAGGTCAACGACTTCCGATTTTATTCCGACTTCGGCGCAGTCCTTTTGCTTCAAGCTCACATAGGTACGAGAAACAGGGTCGGTCCCGATGAGGAGTGCCACCAATTTCGGAGTAATGCCTCTCGCTCTGCGAAGTTCCGAAACTTCGCGCGAAACGGTGTTTTTCATTTCGGCAGCGACAGGATCTGCTTTCATCAGTATA
>JAPCJV010000082.1 GCA_027886785.1 Nitrososphaerota archaeon
CATTTTGGGTGCAGAAAGGTAATCCATTATCACACGTATGTTTGAAATCTTTTCTAGCGATAGGATGGAGTTAGCTAAATCTTCCTTCTGACTTTTACTAATGGATGCTGCAGCACAGGAATCAAACTTCGCCTTAACGACGTCTTCACTCTGTGGACCAAAAGAATCTCCTCTTGCCCTGGCAGATTCATTTCGCAGCTCTCTCCCATCTTTCAGAACTATTTTGACGCGTGAACCATAGTCGTCGTATCCCCTTTTGGTCAACTCGGGGTCAACATACAACTTGACTTTTTTCTCAAGTTCAATCACTTGGGGATCTCGACATGTGCCATCTGAAAAATGTTCTAAACTCACACTTGAGTTTAAGATCGCAATTGCAAGACAAAAAGGCATGCTGAATTTTCCCTGCAGACCGGTCTGGGCGATACCGTAAGGGAGAGTGTCCACAGCTCCTTGCGAGCATCCGCATTCTAACTCTTTCGAGTCCTCTAGCGAGAATTCCTGCTCACCCATAAGTTGTAGGACACAGTCTATTGCACTGTGGGTAAACGCACATGACGGATATTTTTTCAGCGAGTATCCAGGATCCGCAATTACAAAGGGGTGGCCGATGAGCTCGGTTAACTGTCTTTCTTCAAAAGCGCCTGAGAAAAGCTGCACAAATCCGGTCTGACCCTCAAATACGCTTTGGGAGGAATTGAATCCATCCTTTGCAAGAATGGCAGCCCTAACCCCATTTGAAGATGCTTGCCCCGCATGATAGGGTTTACAACTCGTGCCGAAATTTTTCTTGATTCCCCCTGCCATAGAGGCCGCGATTCCAATCGCATTTGTCATTTCTTCTTGATTCAGGTGAAACAGTTTGCCAGCCGTTACAGTGGCGCCAAAAGTACCGACGGTGCCAGTATTATGCCATCCCAACTTGTAATGCCTTTCAGTTAGGGCGGCTCCGAGCCGGCACGCTACTTCTCCCCCCAGAATGTAGGCAGCGAGGACCTCCTTTCCGGTGGAGTTTTGTCGTTCTCCCACGGCGAAAGCAGGGGGGCAGCTTATTGCGCTCGGGTGTCCCAACATGACCCAACTGGTGTCATCATAATCCAGAGCGTGAGCTGCTACCCCATTTACCAAGGCGGCGTTCACGGCAGGAATTTTTCGGCTGTCCCCCAGAATGGTTGATTCTTCTTTGCCGCCCATTTCAGACACAAAATTTTTCACGATCAAAACGTTTGGATCTAGAGCACCTGCAAGGGAGACTCCGACGCAGTCGAGAATACTTCTTTTGGCATTTTCGACAGCGAGATGAGGAATATCGTCGAACTCCATTGTACAAACAAATTTGGCGATTTGATCGCTAATCACGTCGCTGAACCCTCTCTGTTTTCAATTTGTCATCGGTTCTTGCTAACCCACTCGTTTGGGTTCCAAAAGAGGGACGGTCAGTTCGTCTACACCGTGTTCGGAGAGCATCAACGTACTCACACAACAGACGAGTACCGGATCGTCAGTCAGCGTCTGGACGATCAACCCCATCCCGGGTTTCAGGGTCTCTTGACCTCCCTTTCTGAAATCAATGTCGAACACGCTCATCCCCACTGTCCCTCCAACTCTTCTGAAATAGTCAGAACCCCGGGCGGTTCTATACACGGAATTTGCGGCGTTGTACACCTCTCCGGTTTTCAAATTGAGTTTTAGTGAATCTTTCGCTTTTCTGAACATTCTCGAAACCAGATCAAAAGTTTCCGTTACGCTCTCAGGAATGGGGCCTCGGCCCACATACACCGTCCCTTGTGAGACTGCCCGGTACTGGTTGAATATACCATGTACTTCGATTGTCACGGTATCTCCATCGTGAATCTTTTCGTCCGTTGAGGTGTCATGCATTCTTCCACCCTTGGTCCCTGACCATACGGCAACAAAGGACGAATCAGAGTCCGTCTGACCCGCTTTGAAAAGTGCCTCTTGAATGCTTGCGTGAACTTCGTATCTGTAAGCGCCAATCCGTAAAGCGTCAATTCCCGCGTTGAATCCCGTCTCAGTAATTTTAGCCGCCTTCCGAATAAATTCTGATTCCAGCTTTGAGGGAACCACCCGCACACCATCGACAAGCCCCGTAGCATCAACCAGTTCGGCATTCGGGGAGGCCGCTCGAAGGTTATCATATTGCCATACGGTGAGATGCGTATACTCCGCGCCAAGCTTCATTTTAGCAGCGCCACTTGATCCCTTCAAAAAGTTGCTTAGCAGTAAGAATGGATTTTCATGATCCATGTATAGTACAGGGTCCTTCGTCCATTGAAGCTTTGCAATTTCCCTTTCGAGAACGCGAGTGAATAGTTTCGGTTCTCCCTCGGAAGGTACCACCACGGCGAGAAATCTTGAAACGGAGCTCGACATTTTTGCCGCCCTAAACCCAGTGACGTAATAGATATTTTCAGGGCGAGTTAGTAAAAGAAAATCCAACCCCTGACCCGTCATTTTCCCTTGTATCTGCTGCAGCCGATTTCTTAGCTCCTTTTCTTCAAAGGGTATCGTGGACATTATACTCATCCATTATTGTCGTTCATTTTAACTAATCATTCAGGAGGTGGCATTCGTAGAGGAGGACGGTCGCCATCGATACGCAGGGGCAGACCGATGGATTTGAAATTCTTTATCTTGGGATTCTTGATCGATTGAACTATTCCTGAAGCGCGGAGCTGCGAATCTTTCGAGACATCGTCGAGAGTCAAGAGCAAAGCGACTGGGATATTCATCTTCTTTAAGGTCCTCTCCCAGTATTTCTTGGGCTTAGTAATCGTGATTGCCTCAATCAAATCGTGCAACTCGACGCGGTTTTTTACGCGATCGGCATTATTCGCGAATCTTTGATCAAGTGCCCATTCGGGCCGAGTTAACACGGTGCTCAGACTCTCAAACAGCTTGTCGTTTCCAGCTCCAATTACAACCCAGCCATCTGTTGCCCTAAATGCTTCGTAAGGAGAAATCATCGAAACTCCCGACCCCCAACCAGTCGGAGCAACACCGGATGCCCAGTAGGAGCCGAATTGAATCGCCATCCAAGCAATAGCAGTCTCGTACAGGGCGGTCGTGACTTTGTGTCCTCTGCCGGTTTTATCACGCAACCTAAGCGCCCCTAAGATACTTATCGCGGTCCACATGCCGGTTGCCATGTCAACGATTGAAACGCCCACTCGGGTGGGCTCCTGACCCGCCCTTCCGGTTACACTCATGATACCTCCGACGGCCTGCATCAAAGGATCATATCCTGCTTCGGATGCTCTCGGCCCGGTAATTCCGAACGCTGTAAGCTCAGCATAGATTAGTCTGGGATTGATCTTTCTCAAGTTGGCATAATCGAGTCGCAGCCGTTTCATCGAGCCAAGGCGCCCACTCTCAAGGAAAACATCTGCTTTCGAGATTAATTGGAGCAATGCTTTCTTGCCTTTAGGCGTTGTCAGGTCGAGCTTGAGTGAATCCTTGTTCCGGTTAAGAGCTAGGTACGATGCGCTGTATCCATTCCAAAAAGGTGGTCCCCAACTTCTCGTGGCATCGCCCCTGGGAGGTTCAATTTTAGTGACAGCCGCTCCCAGTTCTGCAAGGATCATCGCCGCATACGGGCCGGCAACATTTTGGGTAATATCGATCACCCGAAGGTTCTCTAGGGGCAGCATTTTTTTCTTAACTTTTGGTTAGCTAAAGCTATGTGCAATTCACGCTTTCACGGCTCGCGAAGGAAAAAAATCATATTGCCCTAAACTAATATGATCTTGGTAAACCAAGGACGTGCTCAGCTATGTGGCTCAGGATGAGGTTGTTTGGAACTGGGGCGACGAGGGGTAATCTTGCTTCTCTAAATTTTCTCTCGATATTGTATTCGACCGCGTAACCGTAACCTCCGAACGCATCCATAGCAGTGTTTGCAGCTTCCCATGCGGCGTTAGATGCAAGGTACTTCGCCATATTTGCATAAACTCCATCACGTTCTCCTCTGTCAAAAAGCATGGCCGCATGATCTCTGACAAGCGAGGCTGCTTCCAAAGAAATGTGGGCTTTCGCTATCGGATATTGAACGCCCTGATTTTGGCCGATCGGTCTCCCAAACACGATCCTACTACTAGAGTGTGCTACTGCTTTATCGACGAAATACCGGCCATCCCCGACTGACTCAGAAGCGACCAAAATCCTTTCAGCGTTAAGCCCGCTAAGAATATACCGAAAACCCTGCCCCTCCTCCCCAATTCTATTGTTAACTGGAGCCTCGGCACCGTCGAAGAACACCTCGTTGGTTTCGTGGTTTATCATGGTGCGAATAGGCTTGACTCGAATGTGAGTTTTCTGCCCATTCAGATCCAACAATAGAAGCGTCATCCCGTCAGTCTTTTTCTGAACCTTTTCGCGTGGAGTCGTCCTCACAAGTACCAACATCAAATCTGAATGCTGCACCCGGGATGTGAAAATTTTCTGTCCATGGATGCGGTAGAGATCGCCATCACGTTTGGCAAAGGTAGTGATACTGGAAGTGTCGGAACCGGCGGCAGGCTCGGTAACTCCAAATGCCTGCAATCTTACTTTCCCCTTCGCGATAGGGGGTAGCCAATTTTCCTTTTGTTCAGGACTCCCATGTCTCAGAATTGCGCCCATTATGTACATTTGAGCGTGAGCGGGGGCCGCTAGTCCGCCCGATCTGTTGATTTCCTCCAAGACAATAGAGGCATGACTCATACCCATGCCAAGCCCCCCATACTGCTCTGGAATAAGCATCGACAGCCAACCGCCTTCGGTAAGGGCTTTCACAAATTCTTCAGGATACTCTTGATCCGCGTCTTTCTTCCGCCAGTATGTTTCTGGAAATTTAGAGCACAGATCTTTTATCCCCTGACGAATTTCCTCCCTTCCTTGGTGAAGTGTGGATTCCATTTCAATTCAATTTTGAATCTTGAAAGACGAGTGGACGTACTTAAATTAATGTGTGAAGTGAAGCTAGTTTGAAAATTTTCTACAAACGACGCGCGTGTCTGATAGTACGCGCTAGCCCTGACCTTGACTATCTTGGCATCTCAGTGGTCCACTTGAATTCTTCTCCAGCCTTCAGCTTCTTGTATTCATCTGCAGCAGCTTTTACGGCGTCAGCTCCGCTATCCACCCAGGACATCATTCCAGAGAGATAGATGCAAAGAGCTACTGCTTCAAAAACTTCTTCTGGCGAAGCTCCGACCCGGATCGCTTTTCTTGCGTGAGTTTTACCTTTTTCACCCCTACCCGCTGACACCTCAAGTGCGGTAACAATCAGCTCTTTCACTTTAGCTGAAAGTACTTCTTTGTCTCCAGATTTTGACGGGATTAATGTAGTTCTAAAGCGAGCTATTGCATCCAGAGCCTCGGGGTTGAATTTATCAATTATTTCGAAAGATTCTGGAATCTCCCCGTATATTTCAAGGAAATACTTTCTAGTTGTATCATCCATGGGTTGAGAAAAATTGCCGGAGTTGATTTAAGCCTTGGCCACTCTCAAATCGGAGGATTGAAGATCCGAAGCTTATTTTCTCATCAATTTGTTCTGTGAAACTCGAGTGGGATTAAATCAGCCCTTCCAGACTTGACCTCGCTTTCGGGTCAGAAAAGTTCTTTCAAATTCCATTACTGTCGTTCCATCCTGCTTGTAACCTCGAGTCTTTATTGTCACAATCCCCATTCCCTCTCGGGACTTTGATTCCCTCTTAGAAAGAATCGATGATTCGGAATAGAGTGTGTCTCCGGCAAATACTGGATTTGTCACTTTCAAATCGGTCATTCCGAGCATCACACCATTCTTGCTCGTGTCGGCTACACTTAGACCCGCAACAACTGCAAAAATTAGGGCTGCATTGACCAGCATCCTACCATTGAATGGCGGGCCGGGAAAATTCTTTTCACAATAGTCCTGATTGAAATGAATCGGATTAGAGTTGCATGTCATCAATGTGAACGAAATATTGTCGTTATCGGTGATTGTCCTTCCCAACTCATGTTTCAGAAATTGTCCTGTCTCGAAATCCTCGAAGAACCTGCCGGAGTCTTGAACTTCTTGAGGTTGCGACATATTGGCCATCCGATCGGCGATTCTTGATAATTAACGGTTGTGTCGCATTGGGAAAAGAAAGCGGATCTAAGCCGTATCTTGGTTTCTCTCAAAAAGAAATAAGAGTACTAAGAGAATTTCACTGACGCATCAAGTTTGTTAGAAGCAAGAATTAGACGATCTACCCTAATAATGCCGGTGCACTTGCCCCGCTTGGTGGAGAAAGCATACCTTCGAGGAGCCGACTGCATCTGTTTGGATTTGGAAGATTCGGTTCCCACGTCGTTGAAAGAGAATGCGCGTGAGGCAGTAAAGCTGGCGATCACTTTAGCTGGCAAGGGTGGGGCTGAAGTTATAGTAAGGATCAATAACAGCGGAGAATCTACAATCCTCAGCGACCTTCGCGCCTCAGTTTGGCCCGATTTATCTGGCATAATTCTTCCCAAGGTGGAGACAGATGTCCAAGTTATGGAAATTGAAAATGATTTAGAAACAGTGGAAAGGGAAAGAGCCCTTGTTCCAGGAAGTATTCGCTTGTGGGCAGTGGTGGAGACTGCCAAGGGTGTGAAGAACGTTTTTGAAATTGCAGCCTCGAGTAAAAGGTTGGATTTCCTGAGCGCGGGAGACGAAGATCTCGCGCTCGACCTAGGTATCACTCCAACGGTTGGAGGAAGCGAACTCGGTTACGTGAAGTCCAGGGTGGTGATCGCTGCTCGGGCAGCTGGAATAACACCCCTCGGTCTTGCAGGAACACTGGCCGACTTCACTGACTTAGACGGACTGCGTCGAAGTGCGATGAACGCCAAGAGCATGGGCTTCAAGGGGGCGATGGCAATCCATCCTTCCCAGATTCAAATTCTGAACGAAGCGTTCTCCCCGGCAACGGAAGAAATCGAGGCAGCCAGCACTATAATAGAACTTTACGAAAAAGCGCTATCAGAAGGGAAGGCCTCGATTCAATTCCAGGGCAAGATGGTGGATACACCGGTCTATCAAAGAGCAAAGAAAACGATGGAACTAGCGAATTCGATCAGAGAAATGGAAGCTGGAAGGAGACCTAGTACTCCAAACGAATCCAGAGTAAGTGGTTAGAGATCAAGAGTCGTGTGAAAGAACAACTCGTTTAGGGCAGCCTTCCTCGACGTCAGCCCTGCTCATGTGAATAAGTTGCAATCGCGTCGAGAATTTTCTTGTTACACTGGATACCGTATGGATAGGGATCGACTCCAAAAATTTCTTTGACTTCATTTGCCAGTTCATCCAACCACACGTAGTTCGTTGGTTCCCGCAGCTTTGCTTCGATCTTTGCATAGCTGAGCTCCTTCGCTTTTAGAAAGGCCTCGTAGAGACTTATGGCGACCCAAGGGTTTTCTTCAAGGACTTCGTCCCTAATGACAATCAC
>JAPCJV010000083.1 GCA_027886785.1 Nitrososphaerota archaeon
ACGCCAGGCAGCGGAAAAGTAGCAGATCCCGGTTTTAGGTCTACTGGGGCAATACCTGGCTGGGGGCTTATCATTATGCCACCGGTCTCGGTCTGCCACCAGGTGTCAACGATGGGTGCCTTTGAGTTACCGATTTGTGCGTAATACCACTTCCACGCTTCCGGATTTATGGGCTCCCCCACACTTCCGAGAAGTCTTATTGACGACAGATCGTGTTTTTTCGCCCATGCATCGCCGAACTTCATGTGAGATCTAATTGCAGTGGGAGAAGTGTAGAGAATCGTCACTCCGTACTTCTCTATGATGTTCCACCATCTGTCTGGCGCAGGAAAATCTGGCGCTCCCTCGTACAAAATCGAAGTTAAGCCGCAAAGTAGCGGACCGTATACAATATATGAATGTCCGGTTACCCATCCAATATCAGCCGCACACCAGTAGACGTCTCGGTCATTTACATCAAAGACCGTTTTTTGAGTAAAAAAAGTCCAGAGCATGTACCCGCCGGTGCTGTGAGTCGCACCTTTCGGTTTCCCAGTGGTTCCAGATGTGTATAATATGTAGCTGGGATGTGTCCCCTCGACCATCTCGGCTTCTGGAACCGGCGCGGGTTCGTCACGAATCAATTCATCGTACCAAAGGTCGCGCCCCTTTTCCATTAGCACTTCATTCCCCGCTCTTTTCACCACGATTACGTTTTGGACACCATTGGTCTGCCTCAGCGCCTCATCAACGACCGGTTTCAATTTGATCAATTTTCCTCTCCTGAACGCACCGTCGGAGGTTATGATCACCTTGCTTGAGGAATCATTCACTCGGTCAGCGACGGCTTGAGAGGTGAACCCAGCGAAGATCACGGAATGAATCGCACCCAGTCGGAGAGTTGCAAGCATCGCGATTGGAAGCTCGGGTATCATCGGGAGATAAATTGTAACCCTATCACCTTTTTTTACCCCTAATCGTTTTAGAGCATTCGAGAATTTACACACTTCTTGAAATAACTGTCCATAGGATAAAACTCGCGATGAGCCATCTTCTCCCTCCCAATAGTACGCTACCTTATTCTTACGCCAAGTTCCTGCATGTCTGTCGAGGGCATTGTAGCTGATGTTAGTTTTCCATTTCGCAAACCACCTACCGAAGGGAGGTTCGTCCATTTTTTCGAAAATGGGGCCGGTCTTCTGAGCCCAAAAGAGCTCGTCGGCGATCCTGTTCCAATATTCCTCAGGAGACGAAAGACTCTTCGAATGTTCCTCGTTTACGATTTGAATTCCGGGATTTACCATATCCCGGGTCGGAAGCACTTCTCCCAGTTCAGCCATCTCTCTTTCCTCCCAAAATTCGTGGTCTAACGTGCACAATTGGTCGGGATTGCTTTGGGTCGGCTATTTTTGGAGCCCTGCGGAGTGACGGCCAAACTCTCAACCGCCCTGTACATCCAATAAATAAAAGCATAGATAGTGTATAGGAACTTTAGGAATTAGAGCTGGCCTTTAACTTTTAGAAAAAGTTAGTTCCAGACTATTCGAAATTATGCGGGAATCAGTTTTTATGAAGAGCGCGGATGAGAGTCGAACACTCCTTTCAAAAAGTCGTGATGAACAGTATCAGCGAAGGACATAGTTGAAGCTGAGTTCATCTCGCTACCCTTTGAAGCAAATGCTGTACAAGGGTTGACAGGGACAAGCTGATGGGCGTGATTACGTCCAAAACCTATTTTGTCCAGATTGGAGGAATACGGCAACAAGCTTTCCGAGCGTATACCGCGGTTAAAGTCTCTTCTAGTCTCTTTGGACGGTTGCGCCAACCGGTGCGGCTGCGCTAGCCGTAAAACTCTTTGCCTTTGTTAGGAAGTTGATCACTTTGTTTCTTGTACTCTCCGGCAAGATCGTTTAAGCGCTGATTCAATCGCTCTACGTTTTGCTCTAAATCCGCAGTTTCGATAGCTAGTCCAAATATCTGATTTATGGATTTGATCATACTCAGCGCAGCTCCTGGATCAGGAAAGTCCGTGGAAGCCGTGGTCAAAAGTGACACGCCACTGATTCGACGAGTTAGTGCTTGATTTAAGAGGCTGCCCCCAACTCCGCTGATCAAAGCTGAGCGAATCGGATTAATTCCTTTTTGCCCTAATTCTTTCATTCTGTCTTCGTTGCCAACGCCGAAAGTCTCTCTCTGATCTGGCATACCCGAAACTCCTACTCCATCCAAGACCACTATTTCTTTGCCGTGTATTTGGTCTACCCAGTCCAACAGGACCGAGGAGATCTCGTAAAGGCCCTCAATATCGATCGGCATTTCGCAAATCATTACCACGACGGTACCTGAATCATCTGAGTATATTCGAAAAGGGTGCCTGAGCTTTGCTCCCACGAAAACGGCAACCGGCGGAATGTGCTGAGATTTCACGTGGGCTATTTCGTGGAGATTCAGCTTTTCTATCATATACCCGGCGCTGACCAATCCCACAAGTCCCGGGCCCACAAATCCGCCAAAAACAACTGGGCTGTGAAATTCCGTCTTTTCAAACTCGACAACTGTATCAAATAGATGATTGGTCAAGAATCCTTTCGTTTGGCCTTAGCAATTTCCAAGCATATTTGCTTTAGCATGGAATAGGTTCTCAAAAAACGTTCAGACTAGGGGCCCCCTAGGGGGCGATCGCAAGCGGGGGGAGGAAAATTTTGAAATTGTATAATGCAAGCTGGCTTGTATAATACGTATTTTTGATTGAGAACCTGACGATCAAATTAGCTGCAACTACCGACGATTCAAATTATTCTCGACAAAAGTCGAGATGAAACTTGTGTTATATGCGGCAGTTTTAGGTTTGGAAGCTTACACTTCGTGGGCCAGTTTTCTCAGCTTGCCGACACGCATCCGAATAATGCGCAACATCTTAGTTTTCAGCTCTTCAGGACTCAAATTTTGGGAAGAAACGGTCTGTAGCTGTTTCGCAAGAGTCGGGTCTCCGAGCATCCGAACCCAATTTTCAAAGTCGCCTCTTCGCGAGTGAAAACCGAGTGAAATCGGGTCCGCTATCTCGACCTGGGCAAGAAATTCGCGCAAACTGGTGGCTTTCAAACCTGAAGGTGAGCCTTCCCCAACGTAAAAATAAAACGCATTCTCATCCGGAACGTTGCGCAGGATATCAGAGACGCTCCTGTTTGGGCTAGAGGGTGCAGTGCTCATGGGCGACCGTTCGTGAGAGCATCGCTTAAGGTTACCCTTTCGAGTTCTCCTGCAAATCGGATACGTTTTGCGAAGAAGATTGCTTATTAATTTGGAGTTTGCATGACCTTCCCTCCCCAGAAAAAGTGACCCGATTGGAGAAGGCATCCTTTGAATTTCTCTCCCAGGAAATTCGAAACATAATTTCCGGCCTCGGTTTCGAAAGGGAAACTCCGGTCCAAACGATCGCCATCCCAGCAATATTATCTGGGGAAAACGTCCTGATAATTTCTCCGACTGGCTCAGGAAAAACTGAAGCGGCCCTTCTTCCGGTTTTTGAAAAAATTAGGAAGGACGCAAATCTCTTTGGTACTAAAGCTCTGTACATTACGCCCTTGAGGGCTCTGAACAGAGACATGTTGAAGAGGATCAGCCAATGGGCGAAGCTTTTGGGACTGACAGTTGAAGTCAGGCACGGGGACACTTCCCAGAGCGACAGGAGAAGACAGGCGCTAAATCCTCCTGACATTTTGATTACTACGCCTGAAACGTTGCAGGTTCTGTTAATGGGTTCTAGATTGAGGGCAAATCTAAAGGGACTTCGTTATGTTATTGTAGATGAAATTCATCAATTAGCAAACGACCGGCGGGGCTCTCAGCTTTCCTTCGGGCTGGAAAGGCTCGAAAAACTCGTAGGCACTCGAGTCCAGAGGATTGGCCTTTCGGCGACAGTCGGAAACCCGGACGACGTGGCAAAGTTTCTTTGTGGCGAAGATAAAACTTTCACCATTGTGGATACCAGTCAGATTAGAAAGATGGCCGCGTACGCTGTGGAGATGCCGATCCCGACAAAGGAGGACGATTTGAAGTCAAGGGAGTTATTTGTCACCCCGCACACGGTCGCCCGTTTGGAGAGAATCATCGATTTGGTCGAGGGACACGATCGGACTCTCATTTTCGTAAACAGCAGAACTATCGCCGAAGAACTCGGGTCTAGGCTGGGAATGCTCGGGATCAAATCCGGAGTTCATCACGGTTCTCTCCCCAGGGAAGAAAGGGAAAGAGTGGAACAGGAGTTCAAAGATGGGGCGATTAGGGCAATGGTCTCTACTGCCACTCTTGAACTAGGAATTGATATCGGATCTGTGGATCTCGTGATCCAGTACATGTCTCCCAGGCAGGTGAGTTCCCTTATCCAGCGCGTAGGGAGATCCGGGCATACTCTCCTGAGAAAGTCTGAGGGAATAATTCTATCCGTTAGTCCGGAAGATGCGCTCGAAGGAATTTCCATTTCTAATGAAGCGATCGCAAGGCGGCTAGAGCCGACCTTAATCCACGAATCCCCTCTTGACGTGTTGGCGCATCAGGTGGCGGGTCTTCTCATGGAGTACGGAGAAATTTCCGTTGAAGAGGTGATGTCAATTTCGCATAGATCCTTTTCGTACAGGTCGCTGACCAAAAACGCATTGCTTTCCGTTCTCCAGTTTATGGAAAGATTGGGGTACCTGACCCTCGATAACGGCCGCATCCTTCGTCGGAGAAAATGCCGTGAATACTATCTTGCTAACCTGTCAATGATTCGGGATGAAAGGCGCTACTCCGTTTTGGACATGACCACTCAGAAGAAAGTGGGAATTCTTGGGGAGGAGTTCATGATGCTCCATGCAAAAATTGGGGTGCACTTCATCATAAAGGGAAAAGTCTGGCAGATTGAATCGATTCAGGAAGACATTGTGTATGTGACCCCGATCGTCGATCCCAGCGCTGCGATTCCCGGGTGGGATGGAGAGATGATTCCAATCCCTGAAGCGGTCGCTAGAAGTGTGGCCATCGAGAGGGGCCGAGTCGAAACGCTTGTGGAGAAACCCATCGAAGACTCCAATTTGACCTATGCTTTGAACTGGGATGCGGAGAAATCTGCGAGAGATGAAGTGGTCGAGGAAGTTAAAGAGCAAGCTCAGGTTTCAAGAGTTCCCACCGAAAAAAGGATCGTTGTCGAGCGCTTCAAGAATTATCTCATTATTCACACATCGGCGGGAGACAGGGTAAATTCTACCCTGGGCGAGCTATTCGAAGAAATCCTGGTGCGCATGGGAGGGTTGATCAGGCATTGGTGGAATGATGGGTACCGCGTCTTAATTGAGCTGACGACTGATGAGTACGAGACGGAAAAACTTGCCGAGAAACTGTTTCATTATGACGCTACGTTGCCAAGTTTCATAGAGGGAGTCTTGCGAAAGCATTTCCCGTTTGGGTATGAAATGAAATTTATCGCGGAGCGTTTTGGAGCTCTGAAGCGGGGCAGGATGATGTCCGGAGACGAGATGAAAGAACTCGGGGTTAAATTCCGCTTTACTCCAATCTATGAGGAGACTCTGCGGGAGGCCTTTGCGACCAAGGTCGATATTCCGAGAACTGCCCAAATTCTAAAGGAATGCGACGAAGGAAAGATCAGGGTCTCATCTATAGTACTGGAGAAACCCAGTCCGATGGGCATCTACATTCTCTCTCGCTATGCTGAGGACGAAGATTACTCAGAACCTGCCGTAAGTACTGTAGAATCAATGAGATCCAGTGTTTCGAAGGAGCTGATGAGTCTTCTTTGTTTTGATTGCTCCAATCTGCAGGAATTTGCAAGAGTGGGCGATCTTCCCGATTTCCCGGAATGCGAGAAATGTAATTCAAGACTGTTAGCCGTGATTTTTTACGGCGCAAGGTTTACTGCAAACGCCCTAATCAAGAAGAGATCGAGAACTCAAAGTCTGACCAAAGAGGAGAGCGATCTTCTATCCAAGACTAGAAGATCTGCCGATCTTGTACTTGCCTATGGAAAAAAGGGGATCATCGCGCAAACAGTCTATGGTGTAGGGCCCCAGATGGCTGCGAGAGTGTTGTCGAGAATGCACGATTCCGATGAGGCCTTCTATGAAGATCTTTTGGAGGCAAAGCTCAAATTCATAGAGACCAAAAAGTACTGGGACTAGATTTTTTTCTCCTTGTCAGAGCAGTACGAAACCAGATTTTGCGACCGTTGCATGACCCGAACGAAAAACTATATTGTAAATTATGAGAACGTGCGAAATCCGAGGGGGTATGCGAACTTCAAATGCGGGAAATGCGGCCGGGAAAGAAGAATGCGCCTTTTGAGACCCAGCGCCGAGTCATCGTATTGACTTCGTTCGTTTGACTTTTCCTCCCAATTTCTTGGTTGCTATGAACATCTCGGTGGCGGCTTTTTCAAGTAAGGGAAGTGCTCTATCTTTCTCTACTACCGGAGCCGAGAGGATTATCTGAATATGAATTAGGGATTTGCCCTTCTCAAATCCCATGGGATGGGATTTTATGTAAATTAGCCCCGAATATTTTTTCGAGATTCTGGAAACTGAATAGGAAAGCCTAGATTCGGAGATGCCGATGGCTTCGAGCCATTCTTCAGCGTGCACGTACTTGGAAGTATCTTCTTTCAGTATCGGGATCACTTGCTCTGAAAAGATCGCGATCATTTCACTCGGCACGCCTGGTAGAGATACGATCTGTGTTTTTCCAGATCTAGCCAGAACTCCCGCAGCGCTCCCAACAGAATTGGGCAACGGGGTGGACCCTTCCGGAATCATCGCCATCTTGAGACTTGCTCTCGAAATTTTTCGCAACGGGGTGCTGAACATTCTTCTTCTGCGTTCGTAACTAGCTTTCAGCATTTCGACTGCCCGCTTGTCCATATACAATTTTTTTCCAAGGGCTAAGGCGAGACCTTCGACAGTCAGATCATCATAAGTCGGGCCAAGGCCTCCGATTGAAAAAATCCAGTCCGGTTTTCGTTTAAGGCACTCAAGGAAAGTTCTTGAAATCACTTCAAGCTCGTCTCGAATCGTTGTTTTTCTGTCGACCTTAACGCCCAACTTGGTCAATTCCCCCGACATCCAGTGCGAGTTTGTATCGAGAGTAGTCCCATTCAAAAGTTCGTTACCCACTACGATAATTTCACACGTGAGCTGCAAAGGTTCAGGACTTGTTTTTCCAGATTGCTCTCTCAAGACTTGACAGGTCTCTGTGAAAACTCACCAAATTGTCGCTTAATCAAGAATTCTTTTCAAACTTCATCACGATTTCCAAATCGTTCTTTGAAGCTCATGATTGAGTCAGCATCCAGTTCGAGTTTTTTCTTGCGAAGCTTTGGGCCCGAACGTTACAGAAAATTCGGAAGAAGGGCGTTTCCCCAATCCTCTTTACTTAGAAAAAATCAATAATCAAAGTACAT
>JAPCJV010000084.1 GCA_027886785.1 Nitrososphaerota archaeon
ATAGCTCGTTTAGGGCGCGAAGGAGCTACACTCTCCTGGAAAGGATTAACGCCCGCGCGTTCGATCTCTATCACCGAAATCAGGACCTCGAGGGTGTGCTCTCCTCCTTGACCTACCTCACCAAGCACTACGCTTCCGACGGTACCTTCCAAGCAGACCTCGAAAGCGAGACTTTTTACTTTGGATCCAAGGCTGCGATGAAGGTGCTCTTTTATGAGTACGAGTGCCACCTGCGATCCCTCCGCGGCGAAACGATGGACATCCCCTTGAGCACTTGGATGTCGAGTGACTATCAAATCGATCATATTTGGGCGCAGGCTGCACTGAGTGCTGGCGCGGACTATCAGGAATATCTAGAGTGTGGCAACAAGTTAGGGAATCTTGCGGTCGTGCCTGCCCGGACAAACATCGCAATGTCTAACCAGAATTTTTCGTACAAGAAAAACGCCTACAGAGAAAGCGGTTTGGAAGCGCTCAAGGGGATCGCCGAGGCACCCCACTGGCGTCGCCATGAGATACAAAAGCGCACCACGGAACTAGCAAATTTTGCGCTGCGACGATGGTCCCTGCCGAAGAAAGCCTTGCTACAAAGAATTAGCTAGCGAACGCCATCCAATTTCGTCTTGAATGATTATCGGGCCAAGCGGATGGAGGGTGGGACTGATTACTTGCGGTTGCGATTATTGTTCCCATCCCAAATTCATTGCATTACAGGCAACTCGATAATCAAATGCCCTGACTCAGGCAATCTCGTACACTAAAATTCTTCATCCAACGAGTACGTAGGTCCATGTCTTTCATCTATGGTGTTGCCGGCAATTGAAATCGGGCCTTCTGAATCCAAAACGTATCTTGATGCGGGAACCTCCTTCAAGATTTCCTCCAAAGGAAGATCTGGATGTTTCAATTTGATGATCAAGTGAAACATTTGTTTGGCAGTCATTTGATCTATCGTCAACGAAACCGCGCGGTACGCCTTGGTGAGTTCTTGTTTGTTTGTATGGGGGTCCCGCAGTTTTAGGTGCGGCGTCCGTACTCTGGCTTCAGGCGTTACTAACTTTCTTATTATTTTGATGCCCGCATCCAAATTTTCGTAAAGCGCATTTCCCCACCCCATGCGCTTTTGGATCAATTCAAGGATTACCCTCCGGAGCGCGAGCTTGTTTTGCTTCTCGGCGTTTGAGGCGGAAGCGAGTAACAGATCCATTCTTTCTACTAGATTACTACCCGACCCTGTTCACCTCGGTGTTGAGTACAGAAATCAGACTTTCGAGAGGAACAGAAGCATCCTGTGCCCATCTCTTGTCCGCGGAGAAATTCTTGAAACGAGTAAGAATCTCTCCTACGATCGGTAGCACCTTGGCGTCTTCGCCCTTCCCCTCCGAATAAAGATCCCATATCACCATCATCGTCTCCAGCTTGCCGACTTCCTCCAAGACCTCGAAGGCATGCTTGAGCGTGGAGACGGCGGGCGTTGCAGTTTTGATTAGCTCTGTTAGATTATCTGAAAATTCAGTCGCAGAGGTTTTGGCATTTGAAGTGATCTTCTTGATTTCGTCGAGGGCGGTTTTACGCAGCTCTTCGATCGCGGCTTCGATCTTTCCCTTTTGTTCCCGAGCCGTTGTCAATGCAGCCAAGGTGGTTTCCTTCGTTTCTTCGATAACGCGTACTTCCTCTCTCTTTCTATCGAGAATTTTATTGAGATCGGAGATTCCTTTGATGGTTTGCCATATATCGTCAATGCTGGCCTCCTCTATCAATAGGGAAAGACCGAGCAAAGTGGCATCTGTCACTCCCTTAGTCCTTAAGTTAGTGTAAGCTCCGAGTTCTTCCTGCTTTTTCTGGCGTTCGCCATTAATCGCATCCAGTTCTTGCTGAGCATCGCTGACCACTTTTTTCATTTGGCTTCGGAGTTTCTCAAGTTCCCCCAGAAGTTCGCCTCTTTGCGCGTTCAATTTTCTTATTTCGGGCTCAAGACCAAGCGAAGCGTCATAATTTTCCAGCAGGTCCTTGTTGAATTTATCAAGGGCTTCACGACGATTCAATCCGTGCGCAGCAGAGATCTTGACCACAGTGTCGGTTATCTTCTGCATCCCGGTAGCATCTAGTCCAGTATTTTCGATTACCTGCAAAGAATCGAGCGTTGCTTGCTTTGCGATCTGCTCGGAATCTGCGTCTACAATTTTTCTTTGCAGGGTCTCAAGGTCGCCTCGACCATCTTTTAGCTCCCCTTCGAGCGTCGAAATACGAGATTTGAGATCGTCGAATTGCTTCAGACTATCAACAACAACTTTTGGATCGGCATGATGTTGTGCGACGTTCTGCAAAATATTCACCGTTTGATCCAGACGAAGATCGATATCTAGACCAAGGGCCTTTAGAAAATCCCGGGATGTCACATAACTCTTGAAATTGCTCGCCCTTACATCATACACCCCGTCCAAATTCTCTAGTTCCTTTTTCCTCGTCTTTATCGAGTTTTGAAGTCCGATGAGTTCTTCCTTAGCGCCCGGCAATTTCTTGCCAGTGGATTCCCAATCCCCTTTGACATCCTCGAAATCTCCGTACAGCTCAGTAAGCTGGTTTTGCTTTTCGCAGCTCGAAATCAGTTTTTGTGCGTCGTAATCTTTTTCCTTGCCCAGTTTCAATACAGAACCTATGAATTTCTTTGTCTCCCTCGGATTATCTATCTGGTTTCTTTTCAACTCGGCCGCGACCTCTGCGCCAGCAACCATCTCCTCCAGATCAACTTTATTCCGACGGGAAACCCCTGCTACTTCTACTAACTTCTCTAATTTTTCGCTCACTTGGTACTCATCTCCAGCTGCTTGCCAACCTTTATCCTCAAACAGTGCTCCGAATCGATCAATCTCACGGGTTACCGATCCTCTGCTACCAATCATTCTTTCGATCTCGTTTCGACCGTAGCCCTCAAGGTAGCGCGAGATGATCTTATTCCGCCGAACGGCGAAGAGTCGAGCTGGCAAGTAGATAGTATAGTTTAGGCACTACGACGTATTTTAGGCGATCTATCATGGGACCAATTTTTCAGCTGTAGAGGACCAACAGGACCAATCGGACCGTAAAGGTTGCACAACAGGACCAAGGGGACCAACCGGAAAAATTTCTTTTGCCGGGAAGCAGGAATGAGCACCCCCTCCGGAAGAAAATTTTTCCGGCTGCGGTCTAGTCGCAAGCAAATGACGTACTGATCGCGCAAAAAGACATTGCGCATGAAGAACAACAGCAAAATAGCATGAAGGGAGAGAGTTCAAACAGTTAACTTTACCGGTAGGAAGCGATGAAATATTATTCGCTCTACGTTTTCTGTACTAAACCTTCTTGAACCATTTTAGTTGCCTAATTTTCTCTGTTCAGTACTGATGACGGAATCCAAAGGATCAAGAATCTAAGGGCAGGTCAAACTCCTTGTTCTGAAAAGTACTTTCTCCTCAAAAGAGTTGTTTGATTAGAAAATCACTAAAAACCATAGGGGATAGTCTGCTCTAAAATAAAGTAGAATTTCGTTTATATCTAACCCTAGAATAATCATTTCGGGAAAACTATGAATCCGGCTGGCAACAACGAGGCTCCCGTTGAAAAGCATCCACCACTAAGAATTTCCGAGGAATACTCTCAGGTCTTTCCGACAAATCCTCAAGATGACTTGGCGCTCGAGGATTCTATAAGAAAATACGGACAGCGCGATCCCATCGTCGTAAATCCAGAACTCACAGTGTTGGATGGACATAGACGACTTAGAGCCTGCACAAAGCTCGGCATAAAGCCAAAATTCGAGATTCGGGCGTATCCAAATAAACTCGAAGAGAAGCGCTTTGTACTTTTGGCTAACCTGCAGCGCCGACAGCTGAACCCTTTCCAGAGAGCGGAAGCGGGGTTGGAACTCCTGGGGATAGAAAGCAAAGCTGCTCACGAACGTCTTCGAACGAGTCACGGTGAACCCGAGAAAGGCTCTGATGCCGATAACGATGGTCGCCTAGTGCCGATCGGCACTAGGCAGAGCACTGACTCTCAGAAAGGGAAAGCAGCGGAGATCGTTGCACGGCAGATCGGCCTTACGCCTAGAACATTTCAGAGAGCGCTGACGATCTTGCGAAGCGATGTAGGGTTAGATGTATTGCAAAAACTCAGAACCGGCGAGTATAGCATCTATACAGTTTTCAGCCGGCTAAAATCTCCCGTCGCGAAAGACGATAGCAAAACTTCTCGTGCTGATTTGTCTGAAGGTCTTCGGCTTGGAAAGACTCCTGCGAAAAATGCCAATGTACGTGCAATGACAAACGAGTTGGCGAGCGATTCAACGATCAATGAAAAGGGCACAGAGGGTGTTGTTGATCCATTAACAAATGCGAAGATTTGCACAGGCTGCCGAAAAGAAGAAACGCCTGCTGGAACCGGTCTTTGTACAAGTTGCCTGTATCTGATTCGCCTCCTTCGCGGCGTGGAATCTAGTAGACTACCATCGGGAAAGATGACCTTAACAGTATCAGCGTCATCAAAGCGCGAAGAGGCGAACAGTGAAAAAGGCTCCAAAGCTAACGGCCCGCATTTCAAGCCCCAAAAACCAAGAGAAGCTCCTCAAGAACAGACGCAAGTACCTGTATACGTACCTGCCTAGGATTGAACGTATATTTCGATAAATTTGAGTTTACCTTTAGTGGTTCCAGTTCAGCATTTCTATCTGATGAAGAGAAGCGGAAGTGCCCCTAATACTGGTCCGTTTACCACGAAAAATTATGGTATCCTCTTTTCTTAAGCTCCGCTTCCAGCTCTTGCTTTCGCGACCGCACCCGCTTTGCTGCAGCGAGTACCTCGTCATCCTCCCAAACCTTCAGGTCACTCGGCGTCAGCATCTCGTTAACAGAGAATTGCGCCACAGGGGAACAAAACTCCTCTATCTTGTGCATCCCGCCTTGTTCTAAGGCGGTACGCCTGCGCTGGGCAAACTCATTCAAGGCGGATCTTACGACCGAGGTAATGCTTTCATCCTCCTTCTTCGCAAGCAGGACGATCTGGTCCAGCAGGGGTTTGTCTTCTCCCCGGAAATTGAGCGGAAGGACGTAGCGCGGTTTGAGGGTCATCCCGTTGATCCATTTCCTTGTACTGATGTACTGCTGCTTGTACTACAGGTCGCAGGCTTGGTATCGGAGGACACGCAATCGGCTTCTTTCTGCTCTGCTTCTTCGTCTTCTACCAGGGAGTGCACTTCCACATACCTCGGAAACCAGCCCGAGCGCTCCTTGAGGGCTCGCTCTAATCCCGACATCGTAGCCTTCCAGGTCCCTATTGGGGTTTCAGTGCCCGGGGCATAGATCTCTCCCCTCTCTACGAGGTGCTTTCTCGCGAATTTCACCACGGTGTCCACGACCTTTTTCCTGGATTCAGGGTATACGGCGCCCAGGTCATCTGTGTCAAGCTCGGGAAACCATTTTTCCTTGACTTCGCGCAAAACAGCGGCGGTGGGAATGCCGCTCGCGGGGGACCTTGACAAGATGGAGAGGATTGCCATTTCGGGACTGGATCGCGCTGGCGCCTTTGTCTTTGCGGGAACGAGGGTTCTCTTCCTGCGCTTTGGCTTGGCATCCGGGCGTGCATGAGGACCCGACGATTGATCTCTACTTCTCTGCCTTTCTACTTCATGGTCTATTTCGCCAATACTAGCTTTCAACTTTGGCTTCGCGAGACACCCGACAGAAAAAGTGCTGACTATTATATATCGTCGTCTGTCGAAGCAGGCCCAATGTCTTAACTTTTAGAGTGGTTAGCTGATTGTTTGTGCCACCCCGCTAGGATGATAGACGGAAAGGGTCATTGTCGATCCGAAGGTCTTTCAGGTATGTACTCTGGAATTGATGGCTACTTTCTAGGTACATCGACGCTGGCGCGAACCAAACTTTCTTCCTCTGCGACGGACGATCAAAGAGGTTTTCGTCCTCGAGTTTTTTTCAGTGATTTCAAAAACCGAAAATCAGTCTTACGGTTACGGTCACATCAGCTGACATGTCGAACAGGGTGTACAGAAATATCCCGAAAAGCAGTGGGAAGACTATCTCTCTGTCTACTTTCCTGTACAAGATGTAACTTACGGCGCAAAAGATTGACGCTGACGAAATCATATATGGCATGATTCCAAAATGGTTGGAAATGGGATTTGTCTCTTGTCCCAGCTGATACAGCACGACGACGAAAAAGGTGAAAATAACGGTAATAGCTTTGCACGTTATAGTGGCGAGTAATATCATCTTCGTGAAATTTTCAGGAAGTTTGTGAAGAAGCGCTCTCGGATCCAGTGGAGTCCAAGGTCCTTCGCGACTATATTCTCCTCCTCTCCTTTGTGTAGGTTGTAATGTCGATAACTTTGGTTCGTCTTTCATGAAAATCCGAGGTGAGATCTGGTCTTCAAAATTCTATTCTGTTGCACGACAGAATATCGTTCTTTCAACAGTGTCCAAGAAATTAGGACGTTGGAGAAGACGAGAACTTCTTGGTCAAGTCCGCTTCATTGGGTGAACGGACTCTTATCAAAGCAGCCCGAAAATCGACAACTCGTACTAAATTGGCAGAATGTATCGGATCTTTGGTGTTCAAGAAGTTTGTACAAGGTCCTTTTTTTACGAAGGTGGGACAATCGTTACGTTAACCGTCGATTCGTTCAGCTCCGAGGCGGAGAACACCTTGATGGCCATGGCATCTCCAGCATAGAGCATCTGTTGGTTTGGACTCGTGCGATTCCCAACTCCCGGCCCAAAGCCGCCGAGAATAATTGCGGTATCATTCCAGCTAATCAGAAAAATTGAATTTGCCAAAGGGTTGCCACCAGAGTCTGTCTGACTCTGCGAACTTGGAGGAAGATAAATCCCGGGAAATACATCGAGTCCATTTCTTGAGCACGTGGCTATTCCGGCTCCCCAAGTAGAAGATACCTCTCCTTTTTGTCCAAAGTCGTGGAATGCAATTGACCCGCTTGCGCTATTATTGCAGGCGACGGTCCAGACTGAACCGTCACCATAAGGGATTGTTTGTGGAGCAGTTCCGAAACAGTTTCCCTTAATTTCCATTGTTTGGGTGATATCCGTGTTAATCGGCGAAACGCTGACGATTGAGGGGCCATGTCTGACTGAACTCGGCAGTATCGAACCCTGCGTGTATGAAGCACAGTTCCCGACATTTCCAGTGAGAAACATGGTAGCGTAAATTGTCCCGAATACCGTTGTCATTGCAATAAAGAAGCCAATGATCACGTAGATCACGACCTGCCATCGATAAGCTGCCAAGCTCTTATTCGCGTTTGAGTAAAGAATCCTCCAATAAGTTGTACTTAAGGCTAGAATGGGAGTCTGGTGTCCAAGAATCTTGTACAGAGAAAC
>JAPCJV010000085.1 GCA_027886785.1 Nitrososphaerota archaeon
TCAAATTTCCCCTGCTTCTTTATCGGAATCAAGAAGTCGCACATGTTGAAAAATTGCTCCGAGCCGGGCTGTTCCACCGTTGCCCAGAGACTCCTAATCCCGGACGGTAGATGCCTCTTTAGCTGCTTTTTCTGCTCCGGGGACAATCGTTTGCTCATCAAGTACAGGGTGATCCTCGCGATTCGCTCGGCTCTGTCAATGTTGTCCAGCTCAAGTCGCAGATCCAGTTCCCTCAGAAATCTCTTTTTCGAAATAAATTCCCGATCCATAGAGTCGAGATGTAACCATTTCTCTAGAACATCAGATTTGGTAGCTCGAAGGGTCACTACCCTATTTCCGATCGAAGCGATCGAACTGTAAGGAAAGACAAGTCTCCTGATTCTCTTTTTTCCTCTGATCACCACGAAATTGTCAGGGTTGATTGCTCTTATTCTGCCGGCAGTAATTCCGTCGCCGAATCTGACTTCGCTCCCCAGCCTGGGAATCCTCTGTTGTTCTTGCTGCTGATCTGACTCCGAGACCCGCAAATTATCCAACTAATTAATTTCAAGCGTTGGAATTCCGGCCCATATAACTCTAGGGCGGGAAACTTTTTTCTAGATTAATTATACACAGAATTTATTAGGACACTCCAGTCGCGCCGCAATATTGGTAATAATATTTTAGTGCATGTTTGAAACTGATCTATTCTAGGCCAGTAATGAAACTGGTTGAAATCATTGGCCGATTGAATAGTTTTGTTGACGCGAATACTCCCCTGTGAATTATTTCTTCACTATTTTTGGCTGTAGGAATCCGGCCTCTTTTCGAGGTGTAAAGTACCCGTTGGAGAATAATGAGGGTAATTGTAACTAATCGGCGCAGTCATACGGCTTTCTCCAAAACTTTTCTCTTAAAAAATTCCCAGCCAAGTTGAATTAAGAAGAAATAATCGCCGTAAATGGTTGATTGTTCTGACTAACCAGAAATCAATGAGCAGGGATTTCTTTTTACTTCTGAGAAACATTTTAAGTTGATTTTCTTGCGTCGTTGCTCCAATCCGTAATCTGGTGTAAGATTTACATGGCAGAACTAGACAAGAATGAAAATTTCGTTAATCAAATTGTAAGTGCTAGAATCTACGATCTCGGGCAACCGTACTGGTGGGGAATGCCGGTCCATCCCGCGGATCCTCCGTTCCTGATCTATCTATACAGATATCATGAACAGACAAAGAAATTGTTCGAAAACATAGCACCGGGTTTGGGTTTCGCCGATTCCCTGGAGCTCGTGACCACAAGCATGCACTCTGGATCCCATCTGGATGCGTTATGCCATATGTCGAAAGATGGAAAGCTATTCGGAGGCGTAAACGCGGCGGAGCTGGAGTCTCACATTGGGTACTCCAAGATGAGCGTGGAAGAGATCGCCCCAATTGTGAAGAGGGCAGTCCTGTTGGATTTTCCCAGGTACAAAGGTGTGGACCTGCTTCCGGAAAGGTATGAGATCTCGCCCGAGGATGTTGAAGGGGCGATCGCCAAAGAGAAGGTGAAAATCAACCCAGGGAACGCGGTACTTGTGCGGACCGGATATTCGAGATTCATGACCACGGACTCCGATGCCTATCTGCACAAATTCGCGGGTGTGACCGCTCGAGCTGCACGACTATTGGCATCTATGAAAATTTCGGTTGCTTGCTCAGATAATCTTGCGTTTGGCGTTCCAAAGCCCTTCGAACTGCATCAAGTATTCTTGGTGGAAAATGGAATCCTGATGATAAAGAGTCTGAATCTAGAGCAGTTAGCCAAAGACGAGCAGTATGTGTCGACCTTGGTCGTTCTACCATTGAAGGTCAGAGGAGCTACAGGGTCGCTCGTCAGACCTATAGCTCTTGCGCCTAAGTAGAACATAGGAAGGGGAAAAGAGAAAGTGAAACGCGACATGACCGTCGCAGATTCCCTGGACACTCAAAGGCTGGTCCAGGATTCTTTGGACCTCGTAAATATGGATAGTCCCACCGGGAAGGAGGGTGAAGTGGGCGAACTCTATGCCTCCAAACTTCGGGCCTTGGGGATGAAGGTGACCATGCAGGAAGTTGAGGACAGGAGGTACAATGTTCTGGCCACCCTTTCTGGAAACAACCCGGAGGGAGCGACGTTAATGTTCAACGGTCATTTAGACACCTCGTTTGCGGCGAGTGAAAACTTGGAAATCCTAAAGGCGATTTCTCCGGTCTACCGGCCCGGACCTCCCTGGGGGAGGGTCGAAGGCGAGTGGATTTACGGAATGGGAGCGTTTAACATGAAATCTGCTTTGGCGGCGTACACTGCTGCAGTTAGGACGATCCAAGATTCCGGTGAAAAAATGACAGGGAGTATTGTCATTGCTGGAGTTATTGGGGAGATCGAAAAAGCGCAGGTCGATGGATACAAAGGCGCTCAATACCGCGGGTACGGCCATGGCACTGCATACCTCGTGTCCCACGGTGGAACGGCCGATGTTGCAATTCTGGGAGAACCCACGGGTTTGAGGTTGATGTGCGCTCACAGTGGGAGTTGCTGGTTCAAAATTTCCCTCAAGGGGACTCTGGTTCACACAGGGCACGCAGGGAATGTGTCGAATGCGATTCAACAAATGAACAAGATCATTTCAACCCTGGAAAAGTGGGTACCCGATTACAGATTTCGCTTCAGCTACAAGGGAGTCGAACCCACGGTAAATATCGGAGCGATCGAGGGCGGGTGGCCGTGGCGAGCTTCGAGGACGCCTGCTTTTTGCAACTTGTATTTGGACGTCAGGTTTCCGCCGAGATACCATGCTCTCCGGATCAAAAGAGAAGTTCAAACCGTTTTAGATCAAGTGAAGAAGGAACACGGAATTACGGCTGAGCTGGAGCTCTATGTTACTGACGAATGGTCGGAAGTTTCAGAAGAAGAATATGTTTCCAAATCCGTAAAAAATGCTCACCATGAAGTTTTCGGGAGTCCCGCAGAATCGGTCTATTTTTCCTGGTCCTCCGACGCCAATGTCCTAACTCGCCACGGGATCATCGCTGTGAATTACGGTCCTTCTGGAGGCGCGGGTAAGGAAACGCGAGGTACGATGTACATTCCTAACTTGACGAAATGCGCCCAGGTATACACTGTCGCAACTTTGGATATTTGTTCTAAACTCTCGTCTGACGTTAGAAAGATGAATCCTGCTTAGGAGTCTATTTTGAACTTGGCAGCAAAAATGGGCAAGCAAATTTCTCCGCCTCCGGATTCAGTCCAAAAGGCGTGGAAGTACGCAGCTGCGCATAAAGCAGATTTCGTAAATTCTTTGAAAAATCTGGTGAGCCAGCCGAGCGTCTCCGCACAAAATATTGGGCTAAAGGAGTGCGCAGAAATGGTCCGGGAGCAGATGGCGGAGCTGGGCTTCACCGTGAAGCTGCTGAAAGTTGAACGTGCCCCAGACATTGTATACGGTACTATGCAGAGCGTTCAACCGAGCGCAAAAACCCTGGTAATTTACAACCATTATGACGTGCAGCCGGCGGAACCGCTTGACGAGTGGAAATCCGATCCCTACAAGCCAGTTGAGAGAAGTGGGAAGCTCTATGGAAGAGGCGTGGGGGACGACAAGGGAGAGCTTGTCGCAAGGTTCAATGCGATCGAATCTTTGT
The DNA here is from genome assembly GCA_027886785.1 of Nitrososphaerota archaeon. The sequence goes on from JAPCJV010000085.1 coordinate 3,644, forward strand.
TAAATTCTGGCGAACGGCCGCGAAGTCATCTTAAATGGATGGTCGAGGGCGAGGAAGAGGTTGGGAGTCCTCACCTTCACGGGTTTGTGGAAAAGAACAAGCCACTATTGAAAGGGGAGGGATGTTTGTGGGAGGGTGGCGAGCGCACCCCCAGTGGCAGGTCGGAAATCCATCTGGGAGTAAAGGGACTACTGTACGCCGAGTATCACTTGAAGGTAGGAAAGAAGGATCAGCACTCCCAGTACGGTGCAATTGCGCCCAATCCCGCGTGGAGGTTAGTGAATTTACTGAAGACTCTTCGGAATGAAAAGGGAAAAATCCTGATTGAGGGGTTTTACGATGACGTGATTCCGCCGACCCTAAAAGAGCGGCAGTTAATTAGGGCAAACGAATTTTCCGCGAAGGAGCTCCAAAAAGCGCTCGAAATTGACTATTTGCTAGAAGAGAAGGATGACATAGAAACGGTCACAAAACATCTTTTTTCCCCCACGGCCAACATCGCCGGGTTCGGGTCGGGGTATCAAGGAAAGGGAGCTAAAACTATAGTGCCCAAAGAAGCTTTTGCCAAAATGGACTTTCGACTCGTCGCTGAGATGAAAGCAGCTGATATTCTCGCGAAGCTGAAAAGGCACATTAGGGAAAAAGAATTCACTGATGTCGAGTTAGAAGTTTACGGCGGGGAAGATCCCGCAAAGACTTCGGTCGAGAGTCACATCGCCCAGACCATGATTCGATGCTCGGAGATGGCGGAGGGAGAACCTCCGAATGTGTGGCCGACTATTGCTGGGACGGGACCGATGAATCTCTTCACGAATCTAGTCGGAGTTCCCACCGCCATGGGGCTTGGAGTGAATTATGCGGGGGCGAGTTTCCACGCGCCCAACGAACATATCGTTCTCGACTATTATCATCGGGGAATCAGGCAGCTGATCTGTCTATTCGCCATCTTTTAATGCAAGGGAATCCGAGCTAACTCGCTGGTGAAAGTACTAGATGGGTAAGAAACCCGAACATGTTTGTTCCAACCCGGAACATGAATTGAATTTTGCAGAAAGCACGGAAACCGGTCAGTTATTCTGTGCCATTTGCAAGGCTCCGTTCAAGAAAGTAGAGCTAGCTTAAAGTCTGCAATAATTCGTCGTTGTACTGCATGCTTGCCGACACGAGGCAGGAGTGCATGGCGAGATGGAGCGCGCAGAGAAAAGACCCGCACGCGCAATAGTAGCTTGCCAGTTCCTTTGATCCCTCGCACTTGAAGCAGAATATGGTTCTGCCGATAATGCGGATCTGCTGCCGGATTTTCGGTTTCTCAATCTCAAAGAACAGGTCTTCATCGTTTAGCTTTGAACTCACTTTGGTTTTGACCGCTTCTGGCAAGTTATTGACGACGTTCTCTACAGGTTGATTTCTTGGAAAGAGTCAATATTTTGCGGCCAAGGGCTCACAAAGGTTACACAAGAAACAGAAAGACAAATAGTGTCCGCGCGCTGCGAAAAGAATCCAGCCTCACCACTTTTGCCCAAAGCAAAGAGCGTTGCCAGCGCGGAAATTCGCGATCCAATTCACGGGTACATTTACGCCAACGGCCTGGAGCGGGAGCTCATTGATAGTCCGATCGTACAAAGATTGAGGAGAATCCGACAGCTCGCTGGCTGTCATCTGGTCTATCCGGGAGGACAACATTCACGGTTTGAGCACGTAATCGGGTGCATGTACTTGGCAGGGAAGGTGTCCGACGTTTTGATGGTGAAAAACCTGGGCTTTCGCACGGCGGATCGTGAGAAACTAAAAGTCGCCGCGTTGCTCCACGATATTGGACACGGACCCTTCAGTCACATGTTCGAGGAAGTGCTAGCGGAGAAAACGTCCGTCACCCACGAAGACATGACGAGACGGATCATTCGCGAGACAGAAATCGGGGACATAGTCGAACGCAATGGTTATTCCAAAAAAGGAATCAGTGACCTCGCGATCGGCAAATCGAAAAAAGAAAAGGAATTCATGAACGACGTAATTGGAGGAGGTCTCTCTGTCGACATCATGGATTATCTTCTTAGGGACTCGTACTTTACAGGAGTGGAGTACGGCAAAGTCGACGTGCACAGGATCATCAATTCCTTTGAAGTAGTAAATGGAAAACTGGCGATTTCTCAAGCGGCGATTTTCGCGTTTGAGGCGCTAATGATTTCCAGATACGAAATGTTTAGGGCCGTGTATTTTCACAGAACAGTTAGGGCGGCAGAACTCATGTTAGTGAAAGCGATGAGTTTCGCCGACAAGCTATTGCACTTCACAGATCTTTCTCTGGATAATTATCTCTCGCTGACGGACGAAGTAACGTTGCAGAGAATTACGGAGATCAGCACCGGGGGTGATCGAGAGCTCAAACTTGCGAAAAAACTCGCAATTGACTATCAGAGAAGGAACCTGCTAAAGTGCGTGTTTGAAAAAACAGTGCAGCGCCGGGATCGGTTTCTCACATCGATTTTCAATCAGAGCAGGGAAAGCCTTTCGAATCAAATTGCGGCGCAAGCCAAGGTGGATGCTAGCGAAGTGTTTGTAGACGTTCCCACAGCGCCGTCCGTTCCTATTTCCTCGGCCAGGAAAGCATTCAGAGGAGTGACGGTTGTATCCGCCGGTGGTGGACAACGAAAAAATCGAACTGGTTCTCACTATGAGCTTGGCCTAGACCAGCTTCCTCTTCTGGGGACAATTGCCGGATTCATGGACGTTCTCAGAGTGTATACCACTGCCGAAAAAAGATCCAAAGTGAAAAAAGCAACAGAAGCCATTTTCCAAACGGAAAGTTTTGAGGCCAATGTCTCAATGTAAAAGTACAAAATTCAATCTCATGGAAATCAGCAATGCTTTTGAAGGGTTTCAATGAGTGGGATGCAATCAAAACAAGTCACGCAGCAATGGCTCAAACCAAAAAAGATCAGAAATTCTCACTATGGCCGCTTTCAATTCTCAGCGCCCTGGGGCTTTTCGTGGGAGCTGTTTTGAGCGCGGAAATCGCCACGTATGGGATGTACCTCTCGCTTGCACTCGTCCTATTGGGTAGTTCTTTGATGCTAGTGTACAGCATTCATCGAGAACAAACAGTCAAGAAAAAGGCTGTATTAGAAACGACGCTTCAGGTAGAATCCGATTTCTAAATCAGAGAGTTCCCAGGATTCGGTAGTACTCCTGATAGGATACGCCCACCAATTCTCCGAAGCTTTCCTTAACCACTTTCGCTCTGGCCGCGAAAGCCATTTCGCCTTTCTTTTCTAGCTTGGATAGAAACCCGGTCAGGATCAACGCGTTCTGGGCATTTTCTTCAGAGCCCAGAAAAGAGATCAACTTTTTCAAAACCCTCGCATCCCGGCCATCCGCATACACCATCACGCTGTCCGGTCGGTCGGGCAAATATGACACGTCGAGCAAATTAAGGGAGTTCGGCTCCGGATCAGATATATACTTGCCGAACTGTTGTCCGAAAAAATCGAGTGAAAGCTTCCCTATTTATTGGACAAACTCGGAGAGGCGTGTGTCCAAGATCCGAATTAGCTCCTCGATAGATTTTCCTTCGCTGTCGACGCCTAACTGCTTTCCCAGTGCTTCTGCAATTTTATTTTCGACTACGTGCGCCGCGCCTCCAAACATTTTCGTCAATGCGATCCGCAAGCCCTCAATATTACTCGCGATGGAATTCAGGTCAACGGAGTGCTCTAATTCCAGA
>JAPCJV010000086.1 GCA_027886785.1 Nitrososphaerota archaeon
ATTCACGGCAAAGATCCCAACGAGAGGAGATCCTATGCGATGATCGCGATGGAGGAGGACTTCAAGCTCTATTCGAGTCTTGTGGAGAGTGACGATGCGGATATCGATGATCCTGTTCAGGTCGTGATGCTCGAAAGAAATGGAAAGAAAAGTCCATTTTTCCGAAAGCTTAAGCCTTAGTTAGGGCGTCAAACAGATAGCTTCTTGCGTTCAGACTCGACTTCCTTCCTTCCTTCTGTTTATCGATATTTCTACCGCGGCCTGCCTTGCCTTATCTCCTCCATCCCCAAAGGATTCTTCAAACGACTTTGCAGGCTGTAATATGATCCTGTCTCCTTCTTCTTTTATCAGGACTATCCTTGTGATCTTGTGCCTCCGCCTGATAGCGGGAATCACGACTTGCCCCTTTGAGGAAACGCGCGCAAGTTTTTGCACGAAAATTGGTTTTCTCGCATTGCCCAAAAAGTGTTACTTTCAAGCGGAGTTTTATCATGTGGCTCGAAGCTAAGAGTTTTACTATCTCCTGATACCCGTAGGAAAGCACAAATCACTAGGCTAAGCGAGTTCTGAAAGAGTATGTCATGCTAGACCTATCCGGAATCCACGTTACGACCATTACTCCTTTTAAGGAGAAAACTTTCGAGCTCGATCTTCCCGGACTCGCTGAAAATATCCAGTTTCTTTCAGAGTCCAGAGGAGTAACCGGAATCGTTCCCCTCGGAACTGTCGGAGAATTCCCTTCAGCCAGTACTGAAGAACGCAAGCAGATCACAAAAACCGTACTCGACGCCGCTCACGGAAGGAAAACGATCATTGTGGGATGTTCGCACACCAATCACGTAGAAGTTATCGAGCTTGCGCGCTACGCGAAGGACTGCGGCGCCGACGCGGTCCTCATCGTCCCTCCGACCTATTACATGAAAGACGCAGAAGAAGGCTTTATCCACTTCTTGGAGCTTGTAACATCAAAGATCGACATTGGCCTAATCCTCTACAACCTGCCGCTAACTACTAGAACCAACCTTACGCCCACCCTCATGCTCAAGATCTTGGAGCGAGTAAATGGAATAGTCGGCCTAAAGGACGGCACGAAAGATCTCTCGCAGCTCGCAGAGACGCTCAAAGTCGTAGGAAAGAAAATCCCCGTGGTCGTCGGCGCCGAGGAACTTATGTACTACGGACTGATCGCGGGAGGTAGAGGGGCAACGAGCTCGATCGCAAATTACGCTCCCGATATCGTGGGTGATTTGATCAAAGCTCATCTTTCTGGAGATCACGAAAAAGCTCGCTCGTTGTACTTTGAGTACGTCGTTCCCCTGCGCCACATGGATCTCGCAGCCATTACTGCGGGGATCCCGATCCAGATTGCGCAGACCAAGGAAACAATGAACCTCCTGGGGATGGCAGGAGGAACGGTCAGACCCCCGCTGGTTCCGTTGTCAGCTGCGCAGAAAATTAGATTGAAGGAAATCCTGATTGAGCTGAAAATAGCATCGCCGAAGAAACTGCTTGCTTAGCTGATCTACCTAGCAAGTGCTAAAAGCTGCGCGGGCTCCTGCTTTTCTAAAATGCCCGCATTGTCACTCCAACAAGCCCAGGAAATGGTTTCGAGAGCTCAGAAGAAGGCAGAACAGATGGGAGTCAAGGTCTCGATCTGGGTCGTCGATAACGCAGGGAATCCTCTTTCTTACGCAAGGATGGACGGAGCTGATCTCCACACGATCGACGTCGCTCTGGCGAAAGCCTACACTGCGGTAGCTTACTCGAAAAATACCATGGAGCTCGTGGAGGAGATGAAAACCAATCCTCTGGACGCAAACAGTTTGATGCAGGCTGGCAAGGGAAAAGTGATCTTCATTGGTGGCGGAGTGGTTGCAAAGAAAAACGGACAGATTGTCGGCGCGATCGGAGTGAGCGGCGCGGAAGCCTACCACCACGACTGCGGTGTTGAAGCGGTCTCGTAGCTATAGAAAATATCTCCAAGCCTGCAGAGCTTTTCTAGCTCTTTAGAGCGGGGAGAATCTCTTTCTTGTAGAGCTGCATGAATTTTTCATTACTGGGGCTTGAGCTCGTTATGTGGATCCCGGTAAAGCCGAGCTTCGCATACCTCTCTATGCTTTTGATGAAGGGTTCGCTGGAAGTCGCGATGACCCAGATCTTCGCCAGTTCTTCATTCCCCACAAATTTTCCGTGCTCTTCAATCACTCTGGGATCTGACACACCCAAGTTGAAGAAAATAGGCATGACGTTCCCCGCCCAAGGCCGTACCGACTGCACCGCCTTGTCGTAATCCTCGTCGAAGGACACCTGGAGTTCGACGTTTCTTTCAAAGTGCTCTTTGTCTCGTCCCGCCTCCTTCAGCCCCCTCTCCACTGCTGGAAAGATCAGCTGTGTGAAAAACGCATCGTCGGGATTTGTAATCGTGAGCAATCCATCGCCTAAACGCCCCGCCGCTTCTGCAGCTTTAGGTCCTGACGCTGCGACAAATATGGGGATCTTGGATTTGGGAGGGGTGTATAACTTTGCTTTTCTCAGCTTGTAGTAACTTCCTTTGAAGTTTACCCAGTCCCCCGTCCACAACTTGCGGATTACTTGAATTGCCTCTTCCAGCCGGCGCAGTCTCTCGGGGTGCTGGGGCCACTCGTACCCCACGGGCATCTCGTTCAGAGCTTCGCCGGTTCCTAGTGAAAGAAAGATCCTGCCGGGGAACATGTAATCCAGCGTGGCAAAAGCTTGGGCAACTAGTGCGGGATTGTAGCGAAAGGTCGGGCACGTTAGTCCGGTACCAAACTTCATCTTCTTGGTCGCTTGAGCTGCTGCGCCGAGCCAGCTCCAGCAAAACACTGCAGACGCATTGGTATGATACCACGGTAGGAAGTGGTCGCTCGCCCAAATCGACTCAAAGTCGTTTTGCTCTGCGAGGATTGCGTGATTCAGAGCGACGTCGGGCTGAAATTGCTCTAAAGACATCTGGTACCCGATTTCCATGTCTTTTGTACTGACCAAAAGCAAGTCTACTCTTTGGTAATTACTTCATAAAACAGAAAACAAAAAAAATCAGAAAAAGAAAAACACAACAAAAAAGAGAGGAGGAGTTAAGCTCCACTTCTCATTTATGAATCAAAGGAGCTTCTTTTTCCTCATGCGCTAACGCGGAGACGAGCTCGCGGCCGAACGCCGGTAGGTCTTCCGGAGTCCTGGAGCTGATGATATTCCCATCGCGCACCACTTCCTCATCCACGTAATTTACTCCCGCGTTGATCAAATCTGCCTTGATCGAGTCGACACAGGTCATCTTCCGTCCCTTGAGCACGCCGGCAGAAATCAAAAGCTGCGGCCCGTGGCAGATGCTAGCGATCACCTTGTTTTGCTCCATCGCATCTCTCAGGAAATCTAAAACTACTTCGTGCCTGCGGAGCTCATCAGGCGCCATCCCGCCGGGGAGGACTACTGCATCGAAATCTTTTGCATAAACCTCGCTAATCGAATCATCCACGCGCACCTCGTACCCATGTTCACTTTTGATGACGGTTCCCGGTGAATGAGTGCTCAACACTCGCACCTGCGCCCCCGCCTCTCGGAGTCTAATCGTCGGATACCACACTTCTAGATCCTCGTATAGCGAATCTGTAACAATGGCGACATTTTTTCCTGCTAATTTCATTGAAGGCATGACCTACTTTGATGCCCCACCGGAAATATAACAGTATCCAGAGGGGTGGGCTTTTGCCAAAAAAGTTAGTAGCGTGCTTCCGTCACGGGCCGCAGATCGATCTCCATGATCATGGATTTCCACGGCTGCGCGGCTACGAAATTGACGGCTTCTGCAACGTCTTCCGCATCCAGATATTGATTAAGACTCGGATCTCCTTTCGTTCTCCCAGATCCTATTGCAAAAAAGGTGTTGACGCTGCCGGGGCAAACGACACACACCTTGATATTGTGTGGAAGTAATTCGCGGTCCAAAGACTCCATCATTCCCATCTGGAAAAACTTGGTGCCTACGTACGGCGCCTCCCCCGAATATCCAGCTTTTCCGGATTGAGAGGAGATCGTGATGATCTGGCCGTAGTGCCGCGCGATCATCATCGGGACGGCGAACTTGGTAAACAGAAAAGTGCTTTCGAGATTCTCAGAGAGCATTTCGTTGTACTCTTTCACGGAAGTTTCGACAAAGGGCTTGTACGCCCCGATCCCCACGTTGTTTACGAGGATGTCGAGTTTCCCGAATTTTTCCTTGACTTGTTTGAAAGTACCTGCAACATCCTCCTCCTTTGTCGCATCGCCCGGCGAGACGAGCACTTTCTTTCCCTCCTTCTGAATCAACTCGCCTACCTCATCCAGATCACTTTTCGTCCGTCCTGTTAATACTAGATCTGCCCCTTGTTTAGCCAGTCGAAGAGCAACCGCTCTTCCGATACCGCGGCTAGCTCCCGTCACCAATGCGACTTCGCCATCGAGAGTTCTTAGCATATTTCAGAAAACCGGAAAGTTTGCGTTAGTACGCGAATTTTAAGGATTATCGGGATGAGTTAGCAAAGTGAAAAAGTACTACATTGAAAGAAAAAATCAGTTTCGCGCCACTTGATTTCGCAAATGGCGCTTAGTTGGATGCAGCTCACGCTGCTACATTGCTGGATAGATGGTATTCAGTATCGGCACCGTGTCGACCCCTTCCAGATTCGGATCTGCGAGGAACCCGCCGATGATGTGTTTGTTGAATGCGTAACTGCCGGATGCCAGAGCAAGTTGTGCGTCGTACAACCATGCGTAGGGCGCATCTTTCGCGATCTGCTGTTCAGCTATCGCGAGGTGCTGGAGGATCGCTGTCTGATTGTCGCTGGTGAACATGAAGCCCACGTTAGTGTTTACGATGGGGTTACTGTAGACCGCATAGTTACCAAACAGGGTGTAATTGGTGACAAAGAACGACCAGTAATCAATCGGCGTCATGAAATCCGGTGCATAGGGAATTGACCCGTCGAAGGTAATCGCCGGAATGTTCTTCGCGTTCTGCAGCTCGTACGAGTACGGCCCGAAGTACGTGTAGTATTGACTGGTGAGGGTCACAACGATGTTGGTGTTGATTCCAATCTGGCTCAATTCCTGCTGGATGATTTCCGCCTGGGGTTCCTCGTACGAGGTGGCAGCCGAGTCTATGGACATGGGGATCGTAGGTAATCCCTTACCTCCAGGATACCCAGCCATCGTCAGGTACTGTTGAGCAAGTGTGATATTATAGGAGTACTGCGAAACGTTACCCGGGTCGTAGTATGCCCCAAAGTTGGGAGTCTCAGGCCCCACCATCGGGAGTCCGAAGCCAAACACTGCTGTATTGAGGATTTTCGAATAATTGAGCGCGTGCACAATTGCAAGCCGCACGTCAGTAATGTTCGTAGGAAAGATCTGGGTGTTCATCGCCATCCTTTCTATTTCCGCCGGATACTTGATCGTCATAAAACCATAGTCGGGGTTGCGTTCGATCAGTTTGAAGTTGGACACGAAGACTGCGGAGATCTGGGCAGCGTTGGTCGTTAGATCTACGTACCGCGTCGTGTCATCAGCCTTGTAATTAATTAGAATCTTGTTGTAGTGCCCGGGATCGAGAATCGGATTCTGCGCGATCTGCACCGCTGTTAAATTCTTTCCCCAATAGTTCGGGTTCTTTTCGAAGATCGCGAACGCGCTCGTCTGAACTTGAGTTTCCATGTAGGGTCCCGTGCCGAGCATGGAATTCGTATTGAAGTACGGGTTGTTCTGCCCTACAGGCCCTGTCCCGCCGTGTTGGAGTACGTAATAGGGATCAAAGATCAAACCGAGCCACCCAGGAAGCGTACCTAGGAAGAAATTGAAATGGGTGTCCATGTGGTAGACGATCGTGTAAGGATCAGGCGCATACACAGGCCACGCAGTGTTGGTCATCATCGCCAAGACCTGCCCCGTGGGAGAAGCAAGCCCACTCTGGTTAATCAGGGCCTGCGTCGCTAGTCCGAATTTCACGGCGCTCATGTTGAAGATCGCGGAACCTTCCCAGAAGGTGGAGGAATTCGCGTAGATGAAATACTCCATGTAGAACTGCGTCCACACATCGTACGCGTTGAATGGATCGCCGTTAGAGAAAGTCACGCCGTGGCGCAGGTTGAACGTGTAGGTCATTCCATCAGGAGAAAGCGTCCAGTTGGAAGCAAGTGCCGGCAGGAAAATTATTTGATTCAAATTTTGCTCCGCTGTCAGATTCAAGGTAATCAAACTTTGATAGACAGAGCCCTCGCCCCACTGTGGCCAGTCCGCGCTTCCATACAACAGATTGGGACCGGCATTCCCACCGTTGGCGCCCTGAAACAGGAAATCGTCAATCACAAGCGTGCCGTTTCCGCCGCCCCCTGACTGGGAGGAGGATGAAGAGGAAGAACTCGAACTGGAACTAGACGAAGAACTGGCGGAAGTTGGAGGTGCAGAGGAAGATGAACTCGAAGAAGTACTCTGAGAATTCGATTGCGTTGAGCTCTGACTATTGGAAGACTGCAAAGACGCGGAGCTTGTTGCTGTGGAGGTGGATTGGTTGGAGAGATTATTTGCCTCCAGCGCCACGGCTGCGACCACAATAATTACTACAATAACAACAGCGATTACGATTCGAGAAATTGCCCTTTGCGATGACACTTCTAACGCGATCCTTTTGATACGCATTTTACGAGTCTGTTAAAAGCGTTTGGCTAGATTTCTGAAATGTACTGTGTCATAGCTCGAACGTGGGAATCTCTGTGCCATCGATCATCACATCCAGAACGTACGGCCGTGAACTTTGGAGCCCTGCCCTAATTCCTTCCGCCAAATCAGAAGGCTTTTCGATCCGTTCCCCTTGAGCTCCGAATGCCTTCGCCACCTCGGCCAGATTCACGTCCAGCTTGAATTTCGTTCCAAAGGCCTTGCCATATTTTTTGAGCTGCGCATTCCGGATGGATGCGAGGGTCAGGTCATTCAACACCACCGCGAGAAAGGGCGATTCCTGCTCGACGGCAGTAGCCAGCTCCTGAGAGTGCATCTGGAAGGATGCATCCCCGCAAACGGCGATCACCTTCGATTCGGGCTTTGCAAGCTTTGCAGCGAGCGCCGCACATAGTTCGTACCCCATGACTGCGTATCCCCCGGAATGGATCCACATGCGCGGCTTCAGGATGGGGAGGACGGACGCCGCCCACATCTTTGCTCTTCCAGCTCCTGCAGCAACGATCACTTCATCGGTGATGAATTTGGAAAGTTCTTTCATCACTCTCTGCGGTTTGATGGGAATGTCATCTGAATTTTCAATCCGGGAGTACGCGTTCCTCCACTTTGCACGTGCATCCTCAA
>JAPCJV010000087.1 GCA_027886785.1 Nitrososphaerota archaeon
GCTTTCTGTAGTTTGTGCGATTTGCGGAAAGTCTCATAGGATTGGACAGTAGGCCCACGGTTTCTTTGGAGTTGGACGTAGCCTCCGGCTGCCACTCGAATCAATGGTAAGTTTTGGTGTGGAAAGCCGAGAGTGAGTGAACGCAATTAGTCATTATCAACCCCTACAGCGTGGCAAGGATCCGCTCTCTGGTTATTTTGGAGTAGGGGCAAAAGAATTACCGAGTTAGGTAAACATCGATTGCTTTATTCTTTCTAAATTAGGTAAACACGTTCACATCCCACCATCGAATCGTGTTTGTTGTCTGTCCTACATGAGTTAGGTAATCACCCCTCTCTAATTTGTTTGCTATTACTGGCGATCCGGTGGGTATTTCTTTCACCACATAGCACCAGGCGATTTTCCTCGTTTTTCCAGATAACCCTCCGTAATGGGCTATGGAGTAGTACTTGTACGGCCTGTGCCGGTTGTTGTACACGGTTTTCAAATGAAAGGAGCCGGCTTTCTTACACTTGGGGCACTCTTCTACTCGAGTCATTTTTCGGGTCACAAAATTAGAAAAAAAGTTGGTGAGTGAACGATCGTCGTAGGAAAGTTAGGTAAAAACGCTCACACCCTGCTACTGTTTACCTAACTCATTTTTGGAAAAGAGGCACTTTCACAAGTCCCCAAAAACAGGGGGCTAAAGTGAATCATGGATGAAGGATAACTTTGGTGTAGCCTTCAACTCGCGACCCGAATATAGCGTAGGCTTGGGGCGCCTCCTCCATGCTGTGATGGTGTGAAACCACAAAGCTCGGTGTGGCAACTCCCGAGTTGATGAGGCTCAATAAATATCGATTGTACTTCTTGACTTTACATGAACCAGTCCCGATCTTCAATCCCTTTCCAAAGAGTCATCTATTTTTACCACCAATCCAGGCGCTTCAGGTAAGTGTCGATTGTAGTCGCCAGTTATTGAAGTATATAAAAATCACAGAAGAGGCATTTTGGATTCAGCGATTCCAAATTCTCGTCTCCGGCATTTCAAGGTTATTTATCCACGAAACATTATTTTGGAACCAAGATTTGTCAGACGTTACTAGATTGTATCTCCTTTTGACTCCCTTAGTGTCGCCCGATCCCAGCAGATAAGCGCACGGTGAATCCCCGAACTGGCTGAGCCTCTTTGAGAGCCAAGATTCTCCCGAAACAGGGCTCGCAAGGCAGACGGGAGTGTTTCTAAATGCAGCCACGATGCAGTCCTCAAGTGCACCTTTTCTTTCAAGAGGCTCGTCAAGACCATACACCCGCTTGAAAAGTTCTATTCTTGCGGACATTTCTTTTACCCCGACCACCACTTGTTCTATGCCGGTTAGAGAGTCACTTCTGACTCCACCTGAACCGTAGCTCGAGGACATGGACTTGGAACCGGGACCGGAGGAACTCTCTTAGGAGTGGCACGTGCATTCAGGGAGAAGGGAATCAATTCTAGAATAATTGGGGTGGAGCCATCCGATGCGACAGTTTTGGAGGAATGGGCTAGAAGTGGTTTTCTGAGTTCCTTTCTGGAGAAAAAACTGGGAATGCCGAAGAGAAAATACATCATCGAGGAGATGGTAGAGGAATCAGTACCTGACGAGATAATCCACGTCAAACATGAAGAAGCGAGGGAAATGGCAAATAGGCTCTGTCAAGAGGAAGAACTATTTTGCGGAATATCCTCGGGGGCAAATGTCGTGGCCGCAATTAAGCTTGCGGAAAAGTTAGGACGTGGCTCCAATATTGTTACTGTATGCGTGGATCGACGCGATAGATACTTTCCAGAATATCCAAATGAAGCCTATGTAATCTAGTTAGAGCATAGGAGGCGATCGCAAGCGGGGGGGAGCAATTTCGTGAAGAGCGCGTTCCAAGCTCTGTTTGCAGGTATCAGCTAGGAACAAGCTGTGGAATTTGTTCGCTGAAGCGCCGCTAGTATAGGCTAACGGCTCTTTGATCTGGAAAGAGATTTCTGAAGAACTTGCCTCGTTTCGGCAGCCGGTCTGCGCTCATCACCCGCATATTTTCTGCGGTGTTCGATGATTTCCGCTAGCACGGAGATCGCGATCTCCTCCAGCAAAATGGAATTGATCTCCAATCCAGCAGGCGAATGAACGGTCTCGATAAACTCCGGACTCACTCCGACCCTCAGGAGCTCTTCCTTCGTTGCTCGCCAGCGGTTCTTGCTCGCAACCATGCCAATGTAATTCAGCTTGAACTTTGCCAGATGCTCGAGCAGGCGAGTATCATTTACTCCACGGGTTACGAGCACCACATAAGCTCCCTCTGGAACCTTAATCGACTCGGTATCAAGAGTCGTGGTCGCTAGATCTGGCTGACCACACACCCCGAGAGGGTTGTGTTCAATCGTCTTGAAACCGATTTCCTTCCCGACATTGACCAGAGTTCTTTCCAGCGGGCTGTTGAAGGTGTCCCCGAACACCATCAAAATAGGACGGGGCGCATATGCTTCCACGAGAATTTCCATGTTTCCCCCGCAATTGGTCTCCACGTGAATTTCATCGCCGTCGTCAGAAATAGAAATCTTCCCGAGGGCTGTCTTCGCGTCTTCCAAGAAAACCTTCACGACTCGAGGGATCTGAGATTTTATTACGTCCAACCCGATGCGGACTATAGGTCCCTCGGGACAACCTCCGCCCAAAGTTCCGTACACTATTTCTCCTTCGGACGAAATGATCATTTTGAATCCCGGTTTCCCGAGAGTCGAGCCAATGGTCTTCGTAATGGTCGCTATCGCGACCTTCTGGTCCTTGAGCTCTTCAATCTTGGAAAGAAATTGATCATCCATTTTACAACGCCCGCTACTGAACAAGTCTATGGGGGGTTAAAGTGGGATTTATCTGTTCCACTCAGGTAGTTCGATTTCTGCGAATGAATTTCGATCCAGGGCCTCTAACTGGAGACGAAAATGGAGATGCTCGTCAAGAATTCTGGATTGTTTTGAGTTCCCTGGACGAGATATACCGTGTAGACTCCGTTTCCATTTTTCTGCGCAAAGTTGGACAGGGAAAATTGGATATCGATCGAATTGCCATTCACCTGCCAAACAGACGCGTCCTCTGTGACTCCCTGCGAGAATTGCAAACATCGACTGAAGATCCCGTTGCAGGGAGGAACCACTCCTCCCAGGAAACTCCCCTGCCCATACGGGCCATAATAATTGGAATTGAGCTCCGAGGAGCTTACGGTAGTTGGGACAGGATCGTAAAAAATCAGAATGGAAGTGGGAGAAATGTTTCCAGAGGTATTTCCAACAATGTTCACAGTATTCCCCTGGGAGATCGGAGTGTTGAGAGTCGTCAAGAAAGTTTCAAAGTCTTCGACAAAATATACGTGAGTAGCATCATAGGCGATTCCAATCGAAACCCTGTTGTGAAAGAAAGTGAGAATGTTATCGCGGTGCCCGTTGTTGCAACATCCTGAGTCGTTATTCATCATCTGCCACTCCAGCGAGCCTATCGCCCTCTCTATGGTGTGCGTAGAGGTATATTCGGGCAGACTGGTGAATTCGTAGGCTACATTTTCTTCCACGAACCCAGTCCCGCTGAGTACTGAGTACCTCATGTACGGCTTGTACCCCTGCGTGTCCCAGTGGCTGAAATATCCGTTCGTAAGCATCGAATCTGCGTGCTGCTGTCCGGATGGAATCGGGCTAAGTGTAACTGGGTCGAGTCCAGAGCTCGTCCTGTTTTCATTAATGATCGCGAGTGCATAACTTTGCAATTGTTGATAGTTCGACGGGTAACCGATTTCCACCGTAGAATTGGGGGAGGCTGTCACTCCGGTTTGGTTTGCCGGACTGACAACGTAGGTCGACGTTGATTGCGGTTGCGAGAGAAAACTGCTTATAGAAAACATGTTAGGCAAAACCAGAATCGCGATGACGACAACAAGCGACACTGCGAAGATTGCTGCCAAAATACCCGTCTGACTCCTTTTCTTAGGCTCGGGGAAGGGTTGCGGCTCCAAACTTTTTTCGCTTTTTTTCAGACCGAGGATTAACGATTCTCTGATTTTCTCTATTAATGTTTACAAGGATTTGAAAACGGTACTAGTGCTACGTAGGACAACTTTATCCGGTTAGTTTAGATCCCTGGGAAACTGTACGGAAAACTGATCGCTGCCACTTTGAACTTCCAAGAAAATTTAGCACGTTGTTCACGCATTAAATCAGAAGATCTGCAAAGTCTTTATCGAGGATCTAGGGAATTCACCCATTCTACACGGGGTCCAAAGTTAGTACCTGAGGGAGCACGAAATCCCCCTGATTCAACGGGTCGGGTGATGAACTAGCTCTTCGAGCTAATCAGAGCTCGTAACTAGCTCACCCGTGAAATCTTTCACGCGTGCGCAAGCAGAGAAAAAAATTCAGGATAAAAAGGATGGATCGTTCTATTTATTGTTCTGGTCTCTAGCTTTGTGGAAAAGCCCGGGTTTACAGTAAGATTACAGTAACGCTTATACGAGGAATTTGGTTCACTATGGTGGATTGTCTTCGCTAGATCTGTACTCCCCCTTCGCCACGGGATCTGTGGAACTAGTGCACTCTGATTTCGAACAACTCAAAGTTTCAAAGATCGAAGTTAGGGAGGTAAAGTGCTCCTCTTTATTGCACTCCATGAGTTTTGGCGGCTACGAGGAGTTCACGATCAATCTTTATCGGGGATGTACTCACGGGTGCGTCTACTGCTATGCACCGTCTTTGATTCACGATGAACGAAGCTGGGGAGCTTACGTGGACGCGAAGATAAACGCTCCGTCGGTGTTGGACCGGGAACTGCGCCGGGCAAAGAAGCAGGTCGTGTTCGTATCGAGCGCGTCGGATCCCTATCAACCGGTCGAAGCAAAATATGAAATTACGCGGAAAGTACTAAACGTCCTTTTGAAGCACGACTTTCCGGTTCTCATCCTGACTAGATCGCCTTTGGTTTTGAGGGATCTAGACCTTCTGCAGCAATTCAAATGGGTCAGGGTAGGTTTCTCCATATCCTCGGTGCCCACAAAATCCTATGAGCCCGGTGTGCCCTCGTTAGGGAAAAGACTGGAGGCTATAAAGAAACTCAGCGAATCAGGCATCACCACTTGGGTTTCCATGGCTCCGCTTATTCCAAAATTGATTTTGACTGATTTGGATACACTCTTTCAAAGAATCAAGGCCTCCGGTGTTTCCACCGTCACTATCGGGGTTCTGAGATTCACAGGGTACGAAGAGTCCAGAATCATGTTCGAAGAAAGAACTGGGAAGATTTCAGCGGAGGTTATGAAAGACGGCGCCGTAACCCGCCAGCGCATTGTGAAACTGGCGCAGGCCCACGGGATCGATACCAACGGCGATTGCCTCTCGTGGAAAAATGCCGAAAACGAGCTCCAATCTTTGGAGCGCTTTGGGGCTTAGAGGAATCTTTTTCACTTTATTCCCCAAGTGAGGGAAAAAGGATCTTCCCAGTTTTCTGATCGGGATTTTTTCACGTTGACAAAAGAGCTCAGCAAGACTCCAATTACAGGGCGAATGCTAGTTCATGTTTTACTCGCGATTTACGCTCTCATTTTGGGATACATTGTTCTTTCCCTAGTTTTGAGATTCAGTGTGTCGGGAGACATCTTCTTTGGACTTTCCTTCGCTCTGCTCTTCTTCACGATCGGACAGTCGATCTATGAATTGGGATTGAAGAATGCGATGGGATTTTTGCTCATCGCATCTGCAATCGGGTATCTTGCAGAAGTATTGGGGACGAGTTCAGGATTTCCGTTTGGAAAGTACTTTTACACAGATTTACTCGGCGAAAAAATTTTAGGCGTTCCGATTGTAGTACCTCTCGTTTGGTTTGTCATTTCGTATCTCTCCTTCAGCATAGCGAGAACTGCTTTTCCAGACTTAATGGAAGGTAAAGTCACTCGTAACTCGATGATTGTCAAGTTAACCTTTCTATCGGCGTTCGGGGCGGTTGCCTGGGATTTTATGATAGACCCGATGTTTTCCTCATATAGATACTGGGTGTGGACAGGTCAGTTCGTACCGCTCCCGGAACTGGACGGAATCCCCTTAACCAATTTCCTCGGATGGTTTGTACTTGTGTCGTTGATGGTTTACATATCCTGCAAAGTGCTTTTCAGAAAGAGTAGTGGCATGATTATTTATCGACGAAACGCGCTAGATTCCAAAATCGCGTACAGCCTCTTGATTCTCGACGGAGTCGTTGCGAATTATTCGCTGGAGAATTTTCTGGCGATCGGGATTGGATTAGTGACAATGATTTCTTTTCTTACTCTGGCTTACTGGAGATCGACAAAAAGGCTTGCAATGAGTAGGATTTCTCCTATGGTCGGTTAATGGAAATTCTCTCCCCTGAAATTGAGGGTACTCGGAAATTGGCTCAAGAAAAGCATTCAGTGGAAGATGAAGATCATCATCACTATCACGGGGTGGACCGCGCCGAGGAGCATGTGAGTGTCAACGATGCCCTAAAAATCTTGCTTGCTAGTATAAGAGAAACCAAACCCGAATCTATTACACTCCCCGAATCCTGCGGAAGAATCCTGTACGAAGAGATCATGTCCCCCGCGAATCTTCCCAAACTGGCAAGATCTACCCGGGATGGCTACGCTGTAAACATCAACGAGAATATAGTAAACGACACGGAATATTATGCGTACCGGATTGTCGGCGAGGTCAAGATCGGCACCGCCCCCCGGATAAAGATCGGACCCGGCGAAGCCGCGCGTGTTGCAACTGGATCGTACATTCCCGCAGATGCAAATGCAGTAATTATGGTGGAATACTCGAATGTGGAAAATGGCGTGCTGAGATTTGCCCACCCACTGAGAATTGGAGAAAATATCGTTTCCCCGGGGGAGGACATCAAGAAAGGCGAGCTCCTCCTCTCCAGAGGTTCGCGCGTCCACCCCCAGCACCTGGCGCTATTCTCCATTCTGGGTGTCAATAGGCTTCGAGTATATTCAAAACCACGGGTAGCCGTTCTATCGACCGGCGACGAACTCAAAGATTCACCTTCTTGGGCAGGAAGAGGAGGCAGGAAAAGGGAAAAAGCAAATCGGAAAAGTTTACTCACTTTTGATTCGAACCGTCCCTTTCTCAAATTAATGCTCGCCGAGCTCGGAGCCGAGCCGGTCGATTTAGGAATAACTCCGGATAATTTCCAAAAAATAAGATCTAAATTGGTAAAGAGTCTCGAGTGCGATGCAGTGATTCTTTCGGCCGGATCCTCCGTCGGAGAACGAGATTATGTCACGCGGGCCCTCGAA
>JAPCJV010000088.1 GCA_027886785.1 Nitrososphaerota archaeon
CAACGAGGGATCTCGAACCACGATGTGGGTCTCTCGCAGCTCCCTGGTTCGGAGGGAGATTGCAATAATCCCGAAAATCGTGGACCCCAGATACGCGAATTTGATCCCCTGGTACACCCCCAGATAGTTCATGAGAATGCCCCCAAAGGTGGGCGCAAACACCGAAGGAAAGGTATTGATCGCGTTGAATACGGAGAATCCCCTCACCCTGTCTGCGGGCTCGATCGAGTCCATCATTATCGAATTGAACGCAGGATTGTAGATACTCGAGACGGATGCGATGGTGAGCGGGACCACGATCAGACTCGCCGTATTGACGACAAAGTACAGGAAAGAGGCTAGAACAGAGGCCCAGCTGAAGAGGATCACGACCCTTCGTCTTCCCCAAGTATCTGCGATGTATCCCCCGATGAGGGTCGCGAACACCGTTACGGCCGTCCCGTACCCTATCAGCAGCCCGATAAAGAGGGGGCTCGCACCCATCGCCGAAAAGTAGAGCGTCTGGTAGGGGTTCGCCATCGAGCTGCCGATCGACCACACGGCGGAAGTAGAGGTCAGGATCCACGCGTTTCTAGGCAGGTAAAAGTAACGGGCTAGGCTCCTCGCCTTCTGGTACACCAAACGGAAATTCTGGTCCTCTCTCGAATCTCAATAGCGAGCAAGCTCCCGAAACATGACGTTGCGGCTAGATGGCTCTCGCTCCTAAAATTCCTCGGTTGGAGTTTTTAAAACAATTTTTTGGAATTGGTTTCTTTCTCTCAATTAATGATTTGATACAATCAGATCGATTATTGGGTGCAAAGCGGAATAAATTTGAAGTGTGAGATGTAAACAGGCTCACCAACAGTTGAAGAGGAGAATGTGGTTTCTAGGTGGCGCTTGATCTAGGGCTTCTCCTGTCTGAATTTGCGACTGTTGTGGTCACAATTTTCATCGCGGAATTGACTGACAAGGACGCGCTGCTTCTCCTGGCTCTTGCCACGAGGATGAAGCCGTGGAGCGCATTCGCTGCCGGGTCAATGGCGTTCACGATTACGTCTGCGATCATTGTCACGATTGGGTACTTTCTCATCCAGATAGTTCCCATTTTCTGGATTCGACTCGCTGGAGGCGTATTCATGATCTTTTACGCTCTGTGGGATTTCTCCCGCAGCGGCATCAAGGAGGAGAAAAGCGAGGAAGCTCGACTTCTCGACCAGGCAAAGAGGAGAAAAAGTGCGTTGTCGGTTTTCTTGGGCGCCGTCGCCCTCCTGATTTTTCTTGACCTGGCAGGCGATGCCACTGAAATCGTAACAATAGTATTTGTTGCAAGATATTCTAATGCGATCCTCGTTTTCCTCGGAGCTGTCACTGCCCTTGTCACAGCTTCCGCGCTGGAAACTCTTCTGGGAGCCAGACTGGGAAAATTCCTGTCGCCGACGAGGCTGAGGTATTTTTCCCTTGTCGTTTTTCTAATCATTGGGACCATTATCATTCTGACGACTGTGTTTAGCTAAAGAATTTCTGTCGTACGTCCCGATTCCCGTTGACCAATCGATGAATAAAGAACCGAAAATCCGTTAAGCTTTGATCCCTTTCCCGAGTCTCAGCACAATTGTAATATTACTGTTCCAAACAAAGGAAAGGGACAAAGAGAGTTACGCTTGGATCATGACTTCTCCAAGATCTGCGGACGGAGATCAATTTAGGGCAACGAGCCTGCTCTCTAGAGACGCTAAACTGATTCTCTCTTGGGTCCTTGTTAATTCCATTCCTATCGGCTACATGAACGTGGTACCTCTCGTTTACTTGCTTGAAGTAGGCTACAACCCCTCCACAATCGGGGCGATTTACGCATTGGGGGCTGTTGCAAACACTGTCGCATACATCCCCTTCGGTTTACTGGCAGATAGGTACGGGAGGAAAGTTTTCCTGATAGTGGGCGGGTTCATACCGTTCATTTCCTACGCGATTTTCGCGTTCACATTGAATTCGTACTGGTTGATCTTCGCAAGTATTCTGGGAGGGATCGGACTCGCAGGGGGGCTGGGGGTAGCGATGAATAGCCCTGCGTTACTTTCGTTGCTTGCTGCTACGACAACCGACAAAAACAGAACGACGGTGTTTGGAATCCTTCAGGGGTCTTGGATTCTGGCGCTGACGATTGGGGCGCTCCTTAGTTTTCTTCCCAGTCTACTAATATCGAATTTCTCTTTGAGCTCGCACGACGCGCACTCCTACTCGTATCTTGCAATGTCTATAATCGTAGCAATTTCGACCATTCCGGTTCTCTTCATAAAAGAAAGTAAAAGCCGGCCGAACGTTCCAGCATCTGTCCCCTCGGCGGAAATCTCTCCGCCGAAACTAAGAAGATCTGCATCTTGGTGGAAACTTCCAATCAGTTCAGGAAAGAGAGTACTCGGCTTCTCGATAATTTTTTCTTTCTCGGGCTTCGGCCTCGGTGTGATCGTCCAGCTCATACCCACCTGGTTCAATCTGCGATTCGGTACAAACGAGACAACTGCCGGTCTGTGGATCGCTGTCGCAGAGTTCTGCGGCTTGATTGCAATCCCCATTATTCCACGGCTAGTCAAAAGGCGGGGTACTGTCACTGCCTCTGCGATTACTTCGCTGTTTTCGTGCCTCTTTCTTGCCTTCATGCCGCTCGCTGGATTTTTTGAAGCAGCTGCAGTGTTGTTCGTCTTGAGGGGGATTCTGATTACGATTTCCTGGCCGATCCAGCAGTCGTACATGATGGGAATAGTGATGGAAAAAGAGAGAGCGACAGCTGTGGGCATTACATACACAGCTTGGGGTGTAACCACTTCGATTGCCACTTACCTTGGCGGATACTTGTTGGGAAGTGGATTGCTGTGGTTGCCGTTTCTCCTCGGTACGGCGGGCTACATTGGTTCGTCTTTGTTCCTCTGGATTTTCTTCAGGAAAATAAAGCCGCCCGAGGAACTGGAAATGGATCTGAGCTCCGGGGAAATAAAGACAGTGTGAAATTTTTTCATGAGCAAAGTCCCTTGATGTCTGAATTCTAGAAATCCAAAAAAGAAATTTTGGACCGAAATAACCGCGGATCTGGCGACCGGGGACGTCCAAGTAAAATACTACAAGAGCTAAGCGAAAATAGGAGCTACTCATAGGCGGAATGTTTCTCTCTTACTTTTTTTGTTCCAGTATACATCACATCAAGTGATTATCCTTTGTAATTTGTGAAAGTGAGCCGACTTTAACTTTCTCCATAATATTTCAATTTGCTGAAGTAAAGCAAATTGAATTCGATAGTCGAAGCAATAGATCTCACCAAGAAATTTGGTGAAAAAACTGCAGTAGATCACGTATCGTTTGAGGTCGGCGAGGGGGAGCTCTTCGGGTTTCTGGGACCCAACGGAGCGGGCAAAACAACCACCATCCGGATGCTCACCACGCTTGCCTCCATAAGCGAGGGACGGGCTCTCATAGCGGGACTGGACGTCGCAAAAAACCCAGGCGGAGTTAGGGCAAAAATCGGTGTCGTGCCACAGCAGCTAATTGCGGATGATGAGCTCAAAGGAATCGAAAATGTCCTTTTATTCGGGAAACTACACCACGTTCCAGCAGATAAGGCGCGAAGGAAAGCTGCCGAACTTTTGCAGCTTGTCGATCTCCAGGATTCAGCAGAGAAGAAAGCAAAGACTTACTCTGGGGGAATGAAAAGGCGGCTCCAGCTTGTTATGGGCTTGATTCACGAACCCCGGGTATTATTCTTGGACGAACCAAGCCTAGGGTTGGATATCCAGACAAGGAGCAAGATGTGGGAGTATCTCCAGAAATTGAACGACGAACACGGTGTCACGATCTTCATGACCACGCACTATCTGGAAGAGGCGGACATGCTGTGCGACCGCGTGGCGATTATCGACCACGGCGTGATCAAAGTCTCAGGCTCTCCCTCGGAGCTAAAGACAATGCTCGGCGGTGAGCTGCTCTCGATCCAGGTGAGCGAAGGCCCCGACGTGACACGCTTTCTCGAGGGAACGCTGGGCGTGAGTGAAGTACGGAAACTCAACAATTTCGCTTACCAAATCAAGATTCCTCGGGTCGAAATAGCTCTGCCCCAGATCGTGGATGGTCTGACAGTAAGGAAACTCAAGATTACGGATATCTCCTTTTCGAAACCCACACTCGATCAAGTGTTCCTTCAGGTGACGGGAAGGAAGCTTCGGGACGGCGAAAGTGAGACCGAAGCTCCGCTTGTAGTACCTGTCCTGACGGAGAAGGTGTACTAAGACAATGATGAGCGATACCCTGGCGCTGAGCGGAAGATCCCTTCTGAAATGGATTCGATCTCCTTTCTCCATCATACCAATTGTCATCCAAGCAATCGTATGGCTGCTGCTCTTTGGAAATTCGTTCAACCCAGCAAATTCACTTCCAGGAGGTTCCTTTGGCGGATCCCTGGGACTGCTCGCACCTGCTTTTGGCGGCGCTCAGAACTACGTTACCTATCTCACACCCGGAGTGATGGGGATGATTGCCCTAACTGGAATGTCCTTTATGGGCGTGGACTTTGTCCTCGATAGACTCAATGGGTATCTGGACATACTGAAGACTGCCCCTATTCCCCGGTCGTCGATATATTTTGGAGGCGTAGTGCAAAACATCGTAAAGGCGATCCTCCAGTCAATGATCGTTTTCTTCGTCGCCTTCGTGGTTCCCAACGGGCTCCGCGTGGGAATCGGATTTGGAATTCTCAACGTCGCAGGTATTTTTGCCACGATCGCCCTCTTAACAACGGTATTTTCCACCCTGTTCACTGGTATTCAAGTCAGCGCAAAAAACACGGACAGCTTTTTCGCAGTGGTGAACTTCCTCTTCTTCCCAGTCGCGTTCACGAGCACTGCTCTCTTTCCCCTCAGCTTCTTCCCCGCGTGGCTGAAACCAATCGCTCAGGCGAATCCCATCTCGCTCGGGAGCGAAGCAGTGCGACTCTTGGTGGTAAACGGAGCTCTTACAGCAGCTCAGCTATCCTCGTTCATCGGGGACTTCGCTGGTCTGGCAGTCTATGCGGTCCTCTTCGTGGCTTTGGGAACGATGCTAGCCAAGAAGGCGTTGAAGGCAGAGTAATCACTAAAAGTGAGCGAAGCTTTTAGGCACGGTGTTAGGTGAGTTCAAAGCAAATGTCAGATTTCGTGGTTCATCGAGGCACTACGGCAAAACTCGGCCGGATAGAAGGTGAGCTCAAGATAGGAAATAAGGCGAGAATTGAGGCGGCCCAAGGAAATCTCGTCTACGTTTCGGAGGGCGCGTACTTCGATGGCTCAGCCGAGGTGAACTGCGATTTCGAATGTGCTACTCTCCGGGTAGATCACGGGGGAGTCCTTGAAGTCCGGGGTAACCTGACGGTGCACAAGTTGCTCGATGTGGGTCACTCCATCGAGGCGACAGGAACGATCCGAGCAGAGGATATCGATGTCGGGGGTAAAATCGAAGCAAAGACCCTCATCGGCTCCAGATTGAGAGTAGGGGGCAAAGTGGAAGTCGAGGAGCTCCTGGAAGTCGAATCAGTCAATGTGGGAGGAGTGGTCGAAGCTCGGGGGCGCGTACTCATCAAGGATCTTGATGTGGGAGGGGCGGTCGAGATCGGAGGTGGAACAATCTCTGGACACATAATAGTGGGCGGAAAATTTGAGGCTCAAACAAAGCTCGAATTCGGAGAGCTCAATGTTTTTGGCCGTACAGAGCTCGCATCGGGGAGCGTTGGATCAAAAATCTCGGCTCGTGGACAGCTCGAAGTCGCGGGCGATCTGGAATGTGACGAGATCCTTGTATCTGGCAGCGCCGAGATCCAAGGTAACTGCAAGTCCAAAAGAATCAAAGTAGATGGAAAGCTCGAAGTCTCTGGTTCGCTCCAGACAAGCGATGAACTGGAGATCTATGGAACCGCAGAAGTAAATCGCGAATTTGAAGGACGCAAGGTCCGCGTCGGCGGCAAACTCGAAACAAGGAAGATGGTCGTCAGTGATGAGCTTCTAGTTTCCGGGTCGATTGAAGCAGATCAGGGGATCAAGGCAAAGTCCGTGAAAATTGGAAGCGGCTCCAGAGTGGAGGGATTCCTCGTCGCCGAGAACGTGGATGTAGGAAAAAGCCCGTACCTCGTGGACTGGGAAAAGAGCTGGATGGGGCAGATCGCCCGCGCAAGGCTCGTGGGACGGATGACGAGGATCGACGACATCTATGCGGATTACGTGTACCTGGGAACAAACTCCAGAAGCGGGAGAGTCTTTGCGAGAACTGTAGAAGTGGGAGACGGGGCCACCGTTGAAGAAATCAGCTACACCGATACTTTGAAGGCAAACCTCGATCGGATACACGTAGAAAAGCCTCCCGTGAAAGTATCCAGTTTGCCTTCTCCTCCGCTCTAAAAAATAATTAGGGCAAACTGCTTTGAAAAGCAAGACTTCGAAGCGATCCAAAATTGAACTGTATGCCACAGTTCTCGAAGTGATCAAACGTTATCCGGAAGGATCTAGGATCACGAAAATGTCTTACGGGGTTGGAGTCCCCATCGACCGGCTCAAGCGGATCGTGGCGGACCTAACTTCCTATGGGCTGGTGCAGACTCTTTCAGACGAGGAGGAAGAAGGCGTGTATTACGTCCTTACGCCCAGGGCGCTGGATTTTCTCGAGACCTACTGGAAGATGAATAGTTTCCTCGAAACTTTTGGAGAGGCGACCAAGCACAGTGACTTTTGAGTTAGGCCGCACCCCACTTGGATGTGATAAACTCGTACAGTTCCATGATGGGAGATTCGGAGTAAAACTTGGGCAGTCCCATGTCGTCCATATATTCGGTTCTTTTTCCCTCACCCTCCTTTTCTCCCGGCCTCCAACCGAAATCCAGCTGCCCTAACACCTGCGTCGAGTCCTCCTTTACCATCTTGGCAGTCGCGTTGACTTCATCCAGAAGGGCTTTTGGGGGATTTGCAAAAAGCTCGGCGTCCTTCGCGATTCCCTCAAGATACTCGATACACTTTACGCCGAGCAAAGAAAGCTTTCGAAGCTTCTCTATCGCTGGCTGAAATTCGAGCAGAAGTTTTCTGTTTTTCGTCCCGGCTTCCAGTACTCGCCCGAGCGCTTCATAGTAGTCGAGTTTTTCTCGCAGGCTTCTGGTAAAGCCCGCCACCGAGGTCGCCGAGGGCTTTTTGCCTCTCGATAACATTACTTTCAAACTGTTGATGGAACTCCGCAGATCCTCGGCTTCTGCCAAGGGCTCGAGCGCGCTGGCTTTAGAGCAATTCATCATATCCTGG
>JAPCJV010000089.1 GCA_027886785.1 Nitrososphaerota archaeon
ATATCAGCCGCTAATAATCGGGCTTTCGCACCCCCTCTAGTTTTTCTCAATTTTTTATCAGGCGAAGAACTTGAGGTAATTCATTTCTTGTTGTTCGGTTAGCATCAAGTAGGGTGATTTCATTTTTTGCTTCGCGAGACTCTTTCAAATTATGTTCAACTTACGAAACCAGGCATCATGGTCCTGCTGGTCTTGGAAGCAATCACGGCGATGATTGTAGCTTCCGGGAGATCTACCAGTGTTCTCTCCATAGTCGGCATAACCGCGGCAGGGATTCTTTCATCGGGAGGATCCGCTGCCTTGAATCACTACCTAGAGAGAAACAAGGATGTCCTGATGTCGCGTACCGAACACCGTCCCGTCGCGACCAAGAAGATTCCCCCAAAAAATGCTGTGGTCTTCGGAATAGCATCGATATGCCTTGGCCTTGTAATCTCCTTCTTCCTGTTCAATCTGGTGACCGCGATTATGATTCTGCTAGGAGCCCTTTCGTATCTCTTCTTGTACACCCTTTACCTCAAACCCAGAACTTACTGGAACATTGTGATTGGTGGCATCGCCGGAGTCTTTCCTGCACTTGCAGGTTGGACGGCAGCCACAGGCACGATCGGGTGGCCCTCGATCTATATCGGCTTGCTAGTTTTCCTGTGGACTCCTCCTCACTTCTGGGGGTTGTCTTTGAAATTCAAGGAAGACTACGTAAAGTCCGGGTACCCAATGCTTCCAGTAGTCAAGAGCCAAAAACAAGTAATCAATTGGATCGCGTGGTCCACCATACCACTGTTAGTCTTTTCATTGCTTCCGCTGGTGATCCGTCCGCTCGGAAATTATGATCTGGGATATTACATCGTCGCGGGAGCTCTAGGGGTTGTATTCATAGCGGTCGACTACAAGATGGTGAAAAATCCGACGATTGAGAATGGATTCAGAGCTTTTCTGTTCTCCTTGCCGTACCTCTTCATTCTATTTGGCGGAATGATAGTAAGCTCTATCATTTGAAGAAACAAGACCGCCCTAAATCGTCGTCGATCTCGTAAGGATTTTGGATTTCCTAGCACTAAAAATCCTAGTGAAAAATATTCCCCCGATAAGAGAACTGTATCAGGATCCGTTATCATTTGCCCAGAGGATTTTTCGTTCGATATCATAGTTCCAAAGGTATATTATTTGTTTTCAAAGACAATTTTTAGGAAGCGTTAATTCTCGATCATTGACTTCGCTTGCGAAGAATCACGGCGTTCCCAGTCTCCCTGAGGAACTACAACCACTTTCAATTCTAGCGTCAAACATGTACTTTTCCTGGAATAGGAGAATCAGAAAGCTGTTCAGGGAAATTGATCCACTGTCTTGGGAGAGCTATGGGCATAATCCTATCGTCACAATGCAAAAACTATCGCATTCTAGGATTGAGGAGTTGCGCTCGGATGTGCGATTCTGCGCGGAGTTGAAACGAGCTTACGAGAGCTATTTGTCATACGTGAATAACGACAGCAAAACTTGGTTTCGCAGAAAGCACGGGAGCTCGAGCAAGGAGTTTCTCGTCGCCTACTTCTCTGCAGAATTCGGCATTGCCTCAGTTCTGAAGACTTATTCAGGAGGGTTGGGCATATTGTCGGGAGATCACCTAAAGTCCTCCTCCGATCTAGGCGTTCCGATCATTGGGATAGGGATATTTTACAGGAAGGGGTATTTTTCTCAGGAAATTAACGATGACGGCTGGCAGATCGAACGATATCCGGAGAACGACCCTGGTTCTCTTCCGATTGAGCCTGTAGAGAGTGACGAGTCCGACGATCATTTCATTTTTCGACTACATGTCGCAGATCGTAGCATAGCTGTCCGGGTTTGGAAGGTACAGGTAGGGAGAGCTTCCCTGTATCTCTTAGATACCAATGTCCCGCGACATAATTCTCCACAAGACTGCGAAATCACGGCAGAGCTCTACGGAGGTGATTCCGAGACCAGAATTCAGCAGGAAATGATCCTGGGATTCGGAGGAGTGAAACTGCTTCGTTCGCTGCGTATCAGACCTACATTGTTTCACATGAACGAGGGACATTCTTGTTTCGTGGCCTTAGAAAGAATGCGAGAAATTGCGCAAGATCCGGCAAATCCGAGAAGCTTCAAAGACGCTCTTGAAATTGTTAAGGCGTCCACCCTTTTTACGACGCACACCCCGGTTCCTGCGGGCATCGATATTTTTACCCGCGACCAGATTGCGCGTTATCTATCTGAATATGTCGACAAACTGAAAATCTCTTTCGATGAACTCTTTTCCCTAGGTCAGGAGACCCCAACCTCTCACGGATTCAATATGGCGGTCCTTGCTATCAGAACTTCTTCTGCCGTCAACGCAGTTTCAAATCTCCACGGTCATGTCGCTAGAAAATTATGGGAGAAGCTTCTCCTTGAAGAAGGTTTTGAGTTCGATCTTGCAGGCGAGCGGAATACCATTTCGGCGCAATCCAGAAAAATAATGAGTTCGATCACTAACGGAATCCATATTCCATCCTGGACATCCGACGCCATGGCAGAGCTTTACGACGAGCTCTTGTCGCCGAACTGGATTGAAAACGATTCGGATGAGAAAACGTGGCAGAAGATTTCGCATGCCGATCCTGAGCACCTCTGGAAAATCAAATGCGCGGAACGCGCAAAGCTAGTGGATTTCATCAGAGCCGATTTTTCCTCGCATGGCTGGCAAATTCTGGAATTAGATCCCGACGCCCTCACAGTTGGCTTTGCAAGGAGATTTGCAACTTACAAAAGGGCGAATCTGCTGTTTTCCGATCCTTCCAGATTGACTCAATTGTTGGCGGATCCCGAAAGGCCTATTCAATTTGTGTTTGCCGGGAAAGCTCATCCCCGAGACCATGAAGGAAAAAAATTGATTCAGGAAATCATTTCGTTCACGATGCAAGATCGGGCGAAGCGGAAAATAGTGTTTTTGCCGGACTACGAGATCTCGATCGCCCAGAGATTGGTGCAAGGGGTCGATCTATGGATGAATAATCCCCGAAGACCTCTTGAGGCGTCTGGGACAAGCGGCATGAAGGTTCTGTCGAACGGCGGTCTGAATCTCAGCATTCTCGACGGATGGTGGGACGAAGCTTACACCCCGTCAAACGGATGGGCGATTGGAAAAAGTACTGACCCCATGAATCCTGCCCTCCAGGATCGGCAGGACGCAGAATCGCTCTATGATACACTGCAGCACCAGGTACTCACAGAATTCTACGACAGGGCAAATGGAACTCCGATAAAATGGGTGGAGAGAATGAAGCGCTCTATTGCGAGCCTGTCACCGAAATTTAGTTCGAACAGAATGGTAAGGGAATACACCGAGAAATTCTACTTAAGGCCGCAACAAATGGATTAAGCTGATCTCACTTTTTCCCTGGCTCTATCGATTTGTGAATCTTCTTGATTGCTGAAGTCACTTTTTCTGATTCAATTTTGGTCAAAGAAGCTGACTGTGGTTTCGATTTTAGTTCATCAAACAAGTGCACTTGATAAAACCCGAGCGCTCTTAGGACCGCTTCTTTCTCCTCCTCAGTCAGAGCAGTAATTGGCTTAGGATCCGTTGCTGACATGGTACCCTCAAGAGAAAATTCTTCTTAATTTGTTTTCACAATCTATCTTTTGGAATTTCAGAATTACCACTACACCGTTACTTTTTGATCCGACAGCTTGTAGCCCTGGCCCTTCCACTTGAGATCTCGTTGCTGAGTGATTTTGATTGTGGTACTTACAATGGCCGAAATGAAAACAAGTCCTCCGAGAGGATACAGAAGAGGATTCAATCCAATTTTCCCCGTGATCGTTTTCAATTCAAAACCTCCCAAAGCCAAAAATGAGATCACATTGAGAACGCTAGCTCCTGCTCCTAGAATCAGTGTCAAGTCTCTGTGCGGGTAGAGACCAAAGCCCAAGAGAAAGGCGATCGGATAAATCATAACGACAAAGAGAAACACGGCGTTTAGCAGCGAGATTAGTCCCACTCCCTTGACAGAGCTTGAGATCACCCTCTCCAATCCACTGAAGATACTTCGAAAGTCATCCTCCCAAACAGTCGAAAGGAACTGAGTTCCCCTTTCGATCCGCAAGTTGTATCCGGATGTTTTTACAAGATTCGCGACTGCTGCGTCCTCCACGATTTCGCCGCGAATTTGTCTGTGTCCTCCCGTTTTTTCGTAGACGTTCCTTCGAACCAAGAAGAAAGTTCCGAAGACATATGCCCGTTTGCTCTTTTTATCGTTCACCTTTTGCATCGGATAGAGCAGATTGATCGCACCGGAAACCAAAGGGATCACGGAAATTGCCCAGATGCCTTTTGTTCTTACTCTGGGGCCGAGAGAGAACAAGTCTATTCCTTTGAGCTCCACATATTTAACGCACTGTTCGATAATTTCCGGGGTATAGATTGAATCAGCGTCGGCGAAAACCAACAGCTCCCCGGACGATCCCTCGAATCCCCGCCAGCAAGGCCAGGTCTTTCCCACCCAGCCCTCGGGTTTCATTCCCGCCTCCATCGCTCGTACTCGGCCGTCTTTTTTGGAGAGGTTTTTGACGATCTCTAGCGTTCCGTCTGTTGAGGAATCATCTACAACAATTACTTCGAGATTCTGATAGCTTTGTTCGAGGAAAGACAGAATACAACTTTCAACCATTTTCTCCTCGTTGCGGGCTGCGA
Source organism: Nitrososphaerota archaeon (assembly GCA_027886785.1). The sequence continues at coordinate 4,694 of JAPCJV010000089.1, forward strand.
CAATAACGGAAACTATTGGAGATGATTGCAGAGGCTTTCCATTCATTGACCTAACTGAGTCTATGAATTTCGGGGCTTTACTTTCGGTTCTTACCAGGTATCCAACGATGACGAGAGATGCCACCGCGGAAAGAATTGCCAGGGTGGAGAGAAAAAGTTGGATGTACGACGCCAATTTATCCATACACTGAAGCTTTTGAAAAATTCGGGAGGACGATCAATGGGCTCGGGCTAATTTATCGAAAATCAATTTGAGCGGATCTTCGAAGGTGGAAGTTTCTCTTTCTGCTCTTTGAATAAATGTTCTTTTTTGGTTATCAATATCCTTCAGGATGCGAAAAGTTTCGCGAAAGAGTGCAGACTGGCTGGAGGCCTCGATTGAGAGTTTTTTCGGGAAATAATAGCGAGTAAATACGTCCAGTCTAGCTGAAGGAAAATACGAGACGTTGGGCACACCCAAGAGCGCTGCTTCTTGCGTCATGGTCGCACCTCCCCCGATGAGAAGATCCATTTGACTGATTTCTCGCGATCCGTCTATCGCATTTTCTGGAACGATGCATCCGGCCCCAAAGTTTTCCTTCGCCCAGTTCCTTTGCGCGTCGTACCTAGCGAGAAGTGTTATCTCAAAATCGCCCATTTTCTTTATTCCATCTACCAGCTTTGAAAGGGCAGCCGAGATACCTTTTCCCTCCTGAAAGTAGGAGGCAAACCATTCTTCGAGACGAATCATAACTTTTCCGGAGACTTTCTTCGCTGCCCTAATTTTAGACCGCGATAGCCAAACCCACGGATCGAGCGCGTAGTATTTCGAGACTTGGCGCTGCGTGACTCCATACTGGGACCATCTCAATTTTGGAATCGGAAAGGGTGTAAACAGGGAGGTGCAAAGAGGCACTGCCAGTCTCGAGGGAGCAGTGGCATGGGGCGAATCACTGCAAATGAAATGCTTCAGGCCGATTCCGAAGCTTACCCGTGCTGCTTCTGGAGATATGAACGAAAAGGAAAGGTCGAAATCAGACTTTCGCACAAAAGGAATCAAATCTTTCTGACGGTCGATACTGGCCGACAGTTTGTCGATTAGGGTGCCCCCGCCATGTTTGCCAATTCGCACGTAATCGATTCCGAGAGTCGCGAGGAACTTGTTTAATTCAGAATAATCTCGCGTTGTTACGATGCATTCATAGTTTGATGGGGCACTTTCAACAAGAGCTTTCGAAAAAAGAGCCTGCTTTGGTGTAAGCGCGTCAATCCATAACCGAACCAAAACCAGCCTACGCTCTGCGTATTTTATTTGGTCAAGCAAGAAACAAAGGAACAGCGATAGTTCTCGGATACTTTTGAAAGAAGAAAACTATTGCCCGAGAAATCCTAGGCCTTCTTTTCAGAAGTCATACCCGAAGAGGTTTCACCGCTACTTGGAGTATCCATGGTTGGCGTGGGCTCTGGCTCCAAGGGAACGGGAGGAGGAGTAGTCGCCATAACGTAACCGATCCAGCCCAGTATGGCGAGTATGGCTAAGACAGCAACAAATGCGGTAACTTCGAGGGTGTAGAGGGCGATCTTGCTGTCGGCTGAGAACGGATAAAATAGCAAAAAGCCATAAACAAAAACCCCGATTACAGCGCCCACGACCAGGGCGCTTCCGATAGCTCTATCTCTCGCCATGCGAAAATTTCGTAGGATCCGGAATCCGAGTTTGCTATTTATGCTTTGCACGGATCGGCGAAGGATTCGAAAACTAAATTCATAATATTGTGGATCTTAAGCGAGTCTCATCGAATTCCGCTAGAAAAAAGGAACGTTTTTGATTGACTGACAAAGACCCATTGGAACCGCCAGAAGATTCGAGAAAGCCGAAAAAACCTGCGAAGAAGGCAGAAGTAAAACCAACCGGTTCTTCGATGGATTTTGATGCGGAATCCGAATTGCGTGGCCGAACTCTCCGTGCGTACCTTTTCATTTTGAAAAATCCGAAACCAGTGGGAGTACGGGAACTGCAGAGATCACTTGGACTATCGAGCCCCAGCGTAGCGTACCATCATCTGGACAAGCTGATTCGTTTAGGGCTGATTGAGAAAGATCAGTACAGCGAATACACCCTTGTGAAAAATGCGAACGTGAACGTCCTCCAGGCATTTACGCAGATTGGAAGATTGCTGGTCCCGAGATTCATCTTTTACGCTGTTTTCTTTACGACTTTACTTTTGGGCTACGTAGCTGTCTTTCAAAGGAGCTCTAACTTTTTCGCCATCGCCTTCGGAGTGTTTGCCAGCGCCTTCGCGTGGTACGAAGCTTACCGGACATGGAAAAGGAGACCCTTTTGAAGCGAAAAACAACTGTTCTGAGGACTAGAACTATCAACCTAGGCTTTAGGATTATTCTAGTGGAGGAGAGGAATTGAGGTTTCCGGATAGGTCGTTATTGAATGCGCTTCTCGGTATAGCGTTCGCCGTCATAGTCCTTGTGTTCCTTTCCTTACCGAGCGTAGTTGGACCCTC
>JAPCJV010000009.1 GCA_027886785.1 Nitrososphaerota archaeon
CCCAAAAACCCAATTGATCAGCCTCTGGGACCGCTTTTTCTATTGTGCTCCATTCCCGAAACCAGTTTCCAGCTTGCAAAATGAATTTCATTATTTCTTCAACCCAATGGAAAAATTCCGGATCTAACTCTCTTAGAGATTTTTGCTCAATAAATCAAACCGTGTGAATTTCGGACTAAAATTTCGGAGACCGCATAAGTTTGGCGGATTGGGCCAGTGGGAGGCAATCGGACTAAATCCGCACGGCAATTCTCAAACTTAGGCATGCATCCGCACGATCTCTGCTAATCTCTTGTGAATTTGACCATGAAACTCAAGACTGCCTTCCTTACAAAAGTAATCTTCTTTACCGGAAGTTAGAACATTCGTCTGATATAGATAATAACTTGCAAGCTTTCGTAATAACGTGCAAATGCAGATCCAATGTACAGGTGTCAATTTTTGTTAGAAGAGATATTTCCGACAAATCCGACTGAGCGGCAGTTAATCGATAATCTTCTCCATTCGACAATCGAAATTGATCAGTTGATAGTCTTAGACGTGGGGATCGTCCAAGACGTTATCAAAGTAGGCGAGGCGGAGGATCAAGCGCTTACACCTTTTCTCTCGAAAATATTGTCGTATGCGCAACAACATTCGGATAAGGTACGGGAAGCAAGGAAGCTGCTTCGCGAATTGCAATAACCTTGCTCTAAATGTTATCACTAAGCCTTGCTCGTGACATTGTCTTTGAAGCTCGGAAGAATTTGCTCCTTTTCTTGTTAGCTGCGCAAATGCTCTTTTCCTAACTTTCCATAGGAGTATCCCAAAACAAATCCGAAAAAAATCGAACTGACTATGCCTATTAGCACATTTTCAACCAACCCTGTCGCACCGCCAGAGAGTGCGACTAAGTTCAACACCATCCCAATGCTACCAAGAACCAAACCAAAAATGACTCCCCTCAAAAGAAAGCTACTCGTTAACAAGAACTTGTTCACTGCAGCAGCAAAAACTATTCCAAAAATCAAGCCGTAAATTACCCTAATTGCCGGGAATATTGGGAACGTATCCAAATCGGAATTCACAGACGAAGAAGATCCAGCGCTAAGCAATACGGTGATAACCTGCCCACGAGAAACCAGCTATGAGACCAGCCTTTGCCCCAAGAATATAGTCCAACTTCGCCTTCAATATAACGCGGAACTGAATTCGATATGTTATTTTTTGGCTTTAAGTTAGCCATTATGTTGAACTACAAGTTCGTAGAAGAAACATTGGGCCAGGCCGGATTTGAACCGACGACCCACACCGTGTAAGGGTATGACCGCAATCTTGAGAAATTGCTGTTGTCCTAACCAGGTTGTCCGAGCGTGAGCATGCTCCTCATGGAATCCCTAGACGACTGGCCCGATAATCACAGAGAATATGAATAACCGCTTTTAACTTTAACACTCGTTGAAAAAGAGAAACTTTCCTAGATTTTCGTTGAATCCAAGCTTTCAATATAGTTTCTAACAGAAATCAATGAAGATCGAATCTGAGGGTCGTTGTTGGTCTTTACTCCAATCGTCAACCTGTTGACATAAGTTTGTAAAATCTTCACGTCAACGTTCGATTCTTTCGGGCCTCTCGCAAGCTGCCCAATCCTGTGATTCAACCGATTGATTTGCTGAAGTGCGAGGATCCGGGATTCGTCCTTGGAGATCGCACTCGGAGGATCTTTTGATACAAGTGGCACCAGATATTTCTCTACTTGCGCAAAAATATCCTTTAGACTGGAGTCCATTCTTTCCATCTAGGTTACTTTGGCGCCGGCGTTGAGGCTTCTATCCAAAGTAAGAGCGGAAATTTCAGGACCGTCAGCCGCTGCGAGCAACATGACTTCGGAAACCAGCCCCATCAAACTCCTGGGCTTCATATTCATAACAACGACAATCAATTTGTCCTTCAGCTGATCGGGTTCGTATTGGGCGCCGATTCCCGCTATACACTGCTTTTCGATTCCACCTACGTCCAGTTTCAATTTCAAAAGGCGGACCGAGTTCGGGACTCTCGAAACCTCAAGCACCTTTGCCACCCTCAAATCAATTCTTTGGAATTCATCGAAAGACACTTCCGGAATTAAGGTACTTTCTTTCTTATCTTCAGATGTAGACCCTTCCATGCGCTTTCAGACCGGACTAATCCTAGAGATGAAATTTTAGTTGATAAACAAAGACTTAGGAAGTGCGAATCGTTTCAAGCTTCTCCTTAAGCTCTTCAGAATTGACTTTGGCAAAAATGGGCTGCACATCTCGGGTCACTATGGGAAGATCCTCCTCCAAAGATGTTTCGTCCCACATAGGAATTCCTTTGGTATTCTTGAAAATTCCTGCCTGATGCGTGATCTTTAGAGTGGTTTCTGGTATGATTGGATTGAGCTCTATAGATAGGATCTTCAACGCAGACAGGGCCACGTACAAGATCTGCATAGCCTTCATTCTATCTTGCTTGACTACTTTCCACGGTTCGGTAGAACTGAGAAATTTGTTCGCATCGTACCCCTGTTCTACGATCGTTCTGCAGGCCAGCTGCAATTCAACCTTCTCGAATAGCTCCCTGACTACGCCATGTCTTTCTTGAGCCCTGCGTATGATTTTAGAATATTCCTCTGGAAGATCTTCCATTCGCAGCTCAAAATTGTTATTCGCAAATCTGGATACTCCGACAAGGGTTCGGTTAACAAAATTCCCGATAGTATCGTTCAGGTCGTTATTCACCTTTTCCGAAAAAGATTCCCATCCAAAATTCACATCGCTCGCTTCGGGCCTCAAAGAAATTAGGGCAAACCTCCAGTAATCGGCAGGAAGCAATGCTAGCGCCTCGTCAGTCCAGATGCCCACTCTTCTGCTTTTGGAAAATTTCTGTCCCTCGAAATTCAGAAACTCTGTCGAACTGATCAGGTTTGGTTCGTTGTAATCCCGACCGGAAGCTTTCAGGAGAGAGGGGAGGATAATGGCGTGAAAGGGTATGTTGTCCTTGCCGATGAAAAAGGAGGTCTTCGTTTCATGGTTCAACCAAAATTCTTTCCACCTTTCCGGTTCGCCTCTTTTCTCGAAATACTCTATTACAGCAGATACGTACCCGAGGACCGCGTCCATCCAGACATAGATTGTTTTGTCCTCTGCTCCCGGGAAGGGCGCCTTTATCCCCCATTTCGAATCTCTAGTTATGGATCGAGGCCGCAATCCGTCTTTTATCCAACCTCGGCAAAAATTGATTACATTCGTCGAGAGCTCCGCTCTCGATAGAAAGTCAGAAATGTAGTCGGACATTTTAGGAAGATCGAAAAACCACTGCTTTGTTTCCCTTAACTCGGTTCGGTGATGACAGATGACGCAATACGCGTCAATGAGCTTTTCTGCGTCAAGAGGTCTTCCGCAATTGTCGCACTGGTCCCCTCTGGCTCGATCGTACCCGCAGAACGGACACTTGCCCTCTACGAACCGATCCGGCAAGAAACGCTGGTCGTTCGGGCAATAGTGAATGCGCTCGATCTGAGTGAAGATGTAGCTGTCGTTGTTGTAGATTTCGGTGTACAGCTCTCGCGTGAATTTCCAGTGGGCTTCAGAATCGGTCCTTGTGTAATTATCGTATGAAATGTTCCACTGTCTGAAAATCTCGGAAATTCGTCGGTGGTTTTCGTCAGCCAGTTGCTTAACCGGAATTTTTCTCTTCAGAGCTTCTACTTCGAGTGGAGTTCCGTGCTCATCTGACCCAGACACAAACACAACTTCGTTTCCCACAAGTCGGTTGAATCTCGCAGAAACGTCCGCCGACAAGACGGAGCCGATCATATTACCGAGATGTGGAATGTCCGAGGAGTACGGCCATGCAGATGTGACGACCCATCTTGTCAATTATTTCATCTCCTGAATTTCGATAGTAAGTATCCCTGGAAAAACAAAGAAAATGATCTTTTTCGCATAAAGTAATAACCCTATTCCCTGAAAAGATCTAATCAAAAAGAATGAGAGTACTGCAGCTGTTCTTCTGTTAAGCTGTCAATGCTCAAACCAAACCCTTTCAATGCAAAGTCGGCGACAAGAGAATCGATCTCGCCTGGAAAGGGAAGGAACTTTGATTCGCTATCCGAGGGTTTCCTTTCGCTTGTTAGGAGGTGGTGAATGGAAAGAAGCTGGTTCGCGAAGGAAAGTTGCATTACCTCGGGAGGATGCCCTTCGGCCGCCGCAAGATTGACCACGCGACCCTCGCACAGAAGATAAATTTCCTTAGGGTCTTGTTCGGGCCCTAGTTCGAGTTTAGTAATATTCTCTCTAACATTTTCTGACCGACGGCTCAATGCGAATAATTTCTTCACGTCGATTTCTCGATCGAAATGCCCTAAGTTGCCTAATATCGCGCCATCTTTTAGAATTCCAAAGTGTTGCCCACCCACCACGTTGACCTGTCCCGAGCATGTGAGGACGATATCCGCAAATTGAACTGCCTCAACCATTCTATGGACTGAGAACCCATTAAGATGAGCCTCAAGCGCTTTGATTGGATCTATTTCAGTTACGATGACCTTTGCTCCCATTCCACTTAGCCTCAGGGCCACTCCGCGACCGACCCAGCCGTAACCCACAACTAAGACGGTTTTTCCTGCAACTAAAAGCCCCGTTGCTCTAATCAATCCATCAAGAGCGCTCTGACCGGTACCGAACATATTATCAAAGATGTGTTTGGTGGCGGCTTCGTTCACCGGAATAACCGGATAGCGCAATTTCCTTTCGGCATCGAGTGCTCTAAGACGAACTGTTCCGGTGGTTGTTTCATCTGTTCCGCCTGCACAACTATCGTGCGTACCATTAGCGTAGGTTACATGGAGCTCTCCGCCATCATCCAGAATGAAATTGGGCGAAGAATGCGATGCTATACGGATGTGCTCCGAGTACGTTTCTGTGGCTTCTCCCTTTTGCCCCAAAACCTTGATCCCTTTTGACATCAGAAAAGACGCAATCTCGTCTTGACTTGAAAGTGGATTTGCGGCTACGAGAAGGATTTCGAAACCGAAATCATGAAGCGAATTTATCAGAACTGAGGTTTCTTTTGATATATGCAGGCAGGCAGCAAGTTTCAATCCTTCAAACGGATTGCCCTCAATCTTGATTTTGGATTTCACAAAATTTTCTGCCAGACGAAAGACTGGCATGTGGTCGCTGGCCCAATCATGCGCTGATTTGCCAGCATCAATTCTAGAAGATTGAGCCTGCAATTTTTTGATAGTCTAGAATTATCTCCGTATAAAATTAACAACAGCCCGAATCTTTCATCGAGTCATGGATAGGATCCTTGTAGCTTCTGGACGCATCCTGAGAAATCGATAAAAGAGGACTTGCAGGTCAAAGAAAATATGGCCGAAGAGCCCGAACTACAAAAAACTCTGAAACGGATAACTTGGCAGTACGAGAACTGTCTTTCTTGCGTGTATTTTCACCCGAATGATATTTTGAATGCGGATTTGTTTGAACGTGGGGAATGTACTCATCCGAAAATGAAACCACTCGGACTGATAGTTTCTGGCCGTGATTGGTGCAACCTCTTCAAGGAGATTCCCCAAAAGATGATTGATGCACTACAAACGCATGCATCAAAAGAATCCTAGGATTTCGCGAATCCTCTTGATTTTCTGGAGTCGAAACAGAGTGATGAATCTCGGTTATTTTTCATAATGAACTAGAGTAAGCAAATCGTAACCCTCCAATTTCTTACGACCTTTCAGAAAGTCGAGCTCCACAACAAAGGCTAGCCCGACCACTGTCCCATGCATTTTCTCGGCGAGCTCCACCGTAGCCTCGGCTGTACCACCGGTCGCCAAAAGATCGTCGATGATTGCGACTCGCTGCCCTCTTTTGAGGGCGTCCCGGTGCATCTCCACATATTCAGCCCCGTATTCCAAAGTATATTCCATAGAAAATTTTCTAAAAGGCAGCTTTCCTTTTTTTCTGGCTGGAACAAAAGCTACACCCAATTCATATGCAACCGGCGCGCCGAATATGAAGCCTCGCGCTTCGATTCCGACTATGCAATCTAGTTTCTTTCTGCGAAAGTGATTTGCGAGAATCTTGACGACGGATTGAAAAGCTTCTGGATCCTGCAGCAAAGTAGTGATATCAATGAAATTAACCCCCTTTTTTGGCCAGCCGGGAATTACGCGAAGTTTAGACTTTAGTTCAGCTTCGGTCGGAAAGTGCGATTTCTGCAAATTCTATTTCCGGTTTCGGAAATGCCCTATCTAAAAATTAAGGCACGTCAAATGATCGCCCCAGAAAGCGCAGCTCCGCAGTTGCAAGTTCTTTCTTCCGGGAGAGCCGCGAGGGTTCTTAAGATGAGTTTCTTGGCGTTAGCTACGTTTTTGCCCATGACAGCGGAGACTTCCTGTGCTGAAACTGGCTTCTCCGCCCAAACGTCGTAATCTGTGACCATACAGATGGAGGAATAGCAAATTTCCGCCTCCCTGGCTAGAATGCATTCTGGGTATAGAGTCATCCCGACAATGTCGGCCCCCCATTGGCGAAAGAGTTTCGACTCAGACCTTGTTGAGAATCTTGGGCCCTCTATGCACACGTAAGTTCCTACACTATGATGAGACAGCGATTCCTTTCTAGAAACATTTGCAAGAATTCCATTGATTTGCGGGCAAAAAGGGTCCGCTGAAGAAACATGCGCAACGAGTGCCCCGTCGTAAAATGTGTCTGGCCTGTTTTTCGTTCTATCAATGAACTGGTCCGGAAATACGAATTCTCCTGGTTTCAATTCTTCCTTCAGACTTCCAACGGATGATACTCCGATTATCCGTTTTATCCCGAGATCTTTTAGGGCAAAAATATTTGCTCGGTAATTTATTCTGTGAGGAGGAATCGAGTGATCCGTCCCGTGTCTCGGTAAGAACGCAACACTTCGGTCGTTGAACTTCCCGACAAAAAGAGAAGGCGATGTCGGACCGTATGGTGTGGAAAGCTTTGCTTCTCTAGTGTTTTGAAACAGATTCGGATCATAGACCCCGGTTCCACCTATGATAGCTAGCTCAGCACTAGGGGTGCTCCTATTCAAAATCGTTTCTGCCAGTTTCTAGATTGCTCATTTAGAATTACCGTTTCCTTTATATTGAAAATAGGTCCTTAGTAAATTAATTCACAGAAACTTAGAATTAAGGTAGCGGTGTAATGCAGTCAACTTCTGAAAAACAGTACATAGCCCGCACTATAAGAAGAGAAAGGGACATCCTAGTAAACATCTGTGATGAGGAGCTCCTCGGACAGACAATCAGAGGAGAAAAAGTAGAGATGGAAATCTCGCGCGAGTATTTTGGGGCGGAAAAAGTAAGCGAGCATCAAGCAATTAGCCTAGTGCGAGATGGGAGTATTATCAATTTGGCGGGCTCTCGGATAGTGGGAAAAGTTGTAGGCGAGAAGCTTGCTTCGGAGAGAGCTGTGAAAAAAATAGGATCTGTAGACTTTCTCTTGATTTACAAGTTCTCCCGTTAGTAAACTAAACTCCCTGTCCGACCAAGCAAGTTTTTTTCCTTGGTTGTTCACTATAGCTAACAAGACATGCGGATGAAGCTCCTCTAATGAAATACGTGAGAGAAAGGGATGAGCAGGGAGAACCAGACCTCCAAAAGTTTCACAAGGCAGCGGAGCGAGTAGACAAAAGGGACAGGGTCATCCTCAAGAACGAAGAGGAGCGATCCGTATTCGAAGAGGTCTTCGATCGGAAGACCTTGATGATCCTGTACGATTTGTCCAACAGCGGCACCTTTGCGTACCTGAACGGGGTAATCAGCTCCGGAAAGGAGGCACGCGTTTACTGGGGAGTCAAAAAAGATAATACGGATGTAGCCGTTAAGATCTATCTAGTCTCGTCCTCAGATTACAAGAAACGCCTGCAGTACGTGGAGGGAGATCCTCGTTTCACAAAGATTCGGAAAGATAGCCGAGGCATCGCTGAGGTCTGGGCGAGAAAGGAGTTCATAAATTTGAAACAAGCCTTCAATGCGGGCGCCCCGGTTCCTCAACCCTTTGATTTTAAGGGAAATGTAGTGATCATGCAGTTCATTGGGACGGAAGGAATCCCAGCTCCTCGCCTAATCGATGCGAAAGCTACAAAGAAAGACTACACTACAATAGTGAATGCGATGGAGCTTATTTATCAGAAAGCAGAGCTGGTTCATTCTGATCTTTCTGAATATAATGTCATGAAACTGGACAACAAGGTTATTCTTTTTGACTTTGGCTCTGCCGTGTCCTCCAGACATCCCTCTGCGGAGGAATTTTTGAAAAGGGACATCACTAATGTAAATCGATTTTTCCAGAAAAGAGGAGTCTCTGTTACAGATGAGGCAAAACTGTTGAAGAGAATCTCGGGTGATTCTTTCGAAAAGGATGATGAGCCCGCGAAAAGGGAGGAGATCGGTCTTGAGTTCTGAGCAGGTAATTCGGGTTCCGCTGGAAAGGGTTGGAGCTCTCGTGGGTAAAGATGGTCTAGTCAAGAGTGAGATCGAAAGAAAGTGTGGAGTAAGCCTTGAAATCGACGGGAAAACGGGAGAAACTCGAATCAGTTTTCAGCCTGAAGCTCTTATTGTAGCCAATCCCTTCAAAGCCTTTGACATCGTTTCGGCGATTGCTAGGGGATTTTCGCCGCAGCGGGCGTTTTCGCTTTTGCAGGAGGAAAAAGTCTTGAGTCTCATAGATCTGCGAGATTATGCCGGGAAATCGGAAAATGCTATGATCCGGATCCGGAGCAGATTGATCGGAACTGAAGGCAAAGCGAGGAAGATTATCGAAGAGCTCTCCGGTTCCGAAATTTCGATCTATGGACACACTGTGGCAATCATAGGCGAACCTGAGGAATCAAAAATCGCCAAGGAAGCCATTGACAAACTAGCAAAGGGAGGGACTCATAAGTCCACGTACGAAATGTTACAAAAGTACAGAACCAAACAAAAATTGGATAGAATGCAGCTTTGGGAGTCGCAAAAACCCCCGGATGAAAATTGAAAAGAAATTTCGATCTCGAAATAGCGGGAACATTTTTATCTTCGGCCAAGAAAGCTTGCGCGTCTACCTTATTGCGTTTCTCAACGGGGGAATTGTTGCGTCCAGCTTGGAGTATCGCCTAAATTGGTCGCTGGTTCTCAACAAAAAGTAACTTACTCTGAGATTTCACCGAGTGAGTTTTTCTATAGAAATCGTGACCTGGCTGGATTCAGCAACCCCTCCAGAGCGCTCTACACGTCAGTCCGGGAGCTTGTCGAAAACAGTCTGGATGCCTGCGAGCAATTCCAGATTTTACCCGAGATTTCTGTCAAAATAGAGCTCTCCCCCGATGGAACAAAAGCTGGAGAACAAATAGCGTATACCCTGACGGTTAAGGACAACGGTCCCGGAATTGAAGCTAAGCATCTCCCCAATGCCTTCGGCCGAGTATTTTATGGTTCAAAATACAAGCTAAAGCAGTCCCGCGGCATGTTTGGAATGGGAGGTACCATGGCCATTCTCTATGCACAGATCACCACGAACAAGCCGGTAACCATTTCCTCTTCATTCGATGGCAAAACAGACCACGTTATGGACATGCTCATCGACATTCAGGAAAACAAGCCAGTCATATTGAAACACGATTCCAGACCCACTACGGAAACCGGGACCTCGGTGCAACTGACCATGATGGGCGACTACTTTAGAGCGGGACAAAAAATCCAGGATTATTTCAAACAGACCGCTCTGGTCACTCCTTATGCAAACATTACTTTGATCGACCCGGATTCGAAAACCACCACGTACCTGAGGGGTACGACGACGGTGCCCCCTCCCCCGGTCGAGACTCTGCCTCACCCCTACGGGATAGATGTGGAGGCCCTGAGACGTTTAGTGAAGCAGGCTCAAGACCCGAATCTCATAAAATTCATGACCAATAACTTTCATCGGGTCGGGGAACGCACTGCGGAAAAATTTCTCAAGTTCGCTGGCTTTGAGAAGGACGCTAAACCCAAGTCTCTGGGAAACGTCGAAGCAGTCCAGTTCGTAAACGCGCTTCACCAATTCGACGAATTTCTTTCTCCCGATGCTTCCTGCCTTTCTCCGCTGGGAGAGGAAATCATGCAAGCGGGAATTATGAAAGAACTATCGCCCGAGTTTGTCGCCATGTGCGTCAGACCTCCATCGGCTTACTTGGGCTTTCCCTTCATAGTAGAAGTGGGTGCCGCATATGGTGGAAAATCGATCTCGCCGGGAATCAGAGTGCTTAGGTTTGCAAATCGAATTCCGCTTCTGTACGATGAAGCAAATGATGTTGCATACCGTATTATCAAGGATGAAATCGACATGAAGAGATATAAGATCTCGCAAGACGCACCTTTGGCAATTATTACTCACGTTTGTTCCACTAAAATTCCATACAAGACGGTCGGCAAAGAGTATCTCGCAGATCCGCCCGAGTTAGAGAGGGAGCTAAAAAATGGAGTACGCGAAGTGATGCGAAAACTTGCAGCGTATGTGTCTCGAAAAGGATCGATGGAGTTTCAAAAGAAGAGAATGAACATTTATGGCAGATATCTTCCGCTAATTGCGAAATTTTCGACGGAGCTATCGGGTAGAAGAAAAGCTCCCAGTTACCGGAAGCTCTTGGGAAATGAGGTGGCAATTGAGCCCGGATCGGAATCAGATCAGGCGATCAGCGAAGAAACTGCGAAGGAAGTAGCCGAAACGGTTGCAAAGGATGAGTCCCGTTCGAAGAAAAAGGTGAATGGAGAGAATGCCCAGCAAAGCCTCGAAGAATTTGGCGGCAGCCCGTAGAGAACAGCTGCTTAACGAGCTGAAGCAGCTTGGAAATAAGACGTACGAGGATCTGGATCTTCCGAAATTTCCAGAGTTTTCCTTTCCCAGCAGATCCGTTAGCAACATCGTCTATGACCCTAAACTGAAACAGTATATTCTGGACAAGGTCAATGTCAAGAGATCTGCGGGTAACATAAAGCACATTCGCCCTTTTACTCAAATGCTCTGGCTTGCCTATTTTGCAGACAGACTCGTAAGGCAGGGGAAGACGAGTACTCTCCGAGATGCGTACTATTCTTCCCAGGCGGACGCGATGGAGTTTGTAGATCAAGCGGAATCGGACGAAATCATTACTGATTTGGAGACGGTGCTGTCCAGGGCAAGAGAAGAATTCAAGATTTACCCTGAAGAGAGAAGCGCCATATTCGGAGACCTTACGATCGAGTACACCGTCCCGAGATTTGAGGGCAGACGCCTAAATCTTTCTTCCCATCCTGACGGATATCTGATAGGTCCTTCTCTAAGCACAGCTGAGTTTGTTGACACCTCCGCAGAAATGGTCATCGCTGTCGAGAAGGGAGGAATATTCACCCGCTTTGTGGAGGAGCAGGTCGAGAAAAAATACAAGGCCATTCTCATCGATACGTCCGGTCAGGCGCCTAGATCTACAAGGTATATGCTCAAGCGACTAAACAAGGAGTTGAACTTACCCGTTTATGTGATGACGGACGGCGATGTGTATGGAGAGCATATCGCGATGGTGATCATCTCTGGATCTGCGAATGCCGCGCATCTTCGCGATTTGACGGTACCCACCGCGAAGTGGATTGGCGTCTGGGCCTCAGACATTGTTCGATACAAGCTCCCCACAGATCCGATGACTGAAACGGATGTCAAACGAGCTCAGGAGCTGAAGAAAGATCCGAGATATCATGGTGGAGTGTGGCAGAGAGAACTGGATATTTTCTTGAAGATCAAACGGAAGAGCGAGCTTGAAGCTTTCTCAAAGTTCGGTCTGACTTTCATCGTAGATCGGTACTTGAAAGAGAAAATGGAAGAAGCGAGATCCTTGTGATCTCCAGTCTCTCTTAATCAAGTAAAAGTTATTATCCCAATTCCAATAGTTTAGCAAATTGCCGGCCAAACAGAGGATATGCGATGTCCAAGTCCCTGAGTAATTCTCAGCAAAGAATTAGCGCACTCATTAGAGTGATCGCTCTTATCTGCATTCTTTTGGGCGGAGTGTTTGCGTATTACATTTCCCAGACATCCTTGATTCCTCAGCTCATTCCCATTTTTTACTTCATGGCAGGACTGATGATTTTTGTGGGTGCAGTTGTAATGATCGCACGTTTTGAATGATCCAGGTACTCGGTTGCTCTAGATCGGTTTCGAACTCCAAAGTTTAAAGCCTAGCAAGTGCAACTGGGCCTAAAGCCATGACAAAAAAGCGAAAGAGTAGGGGTCGCTCAAAGGGTGGAAAGGGCGCCTCTGGCACAGTTCAATGCAGCAATTGCGGTAGACAAACGCCGATCGACAAGGCAAAGAAGATGACTTCGCGGGTAAGTTTGGTGGAACCGACCCTTGCAAGAGAGTTGAGAGCTGCTGGCGCCTACATAGCATCTCCGACTACCATCAAGTACTATTGCGTTTCATGCGCAGTACATTACGGTCTGGTAAAAGTTAGAGCCAAAGACGAGCGGCGCCAAGCATATTAGCTGACTAAAGCCTCCGTTGGCCTGGGTCTTCGATTGGCTGGGAACCTTCCTAAAGTTCTCATAACTACTGTCACTCTGGGGCTAGTCAGCATCTTTCTTTTTGGCGTTTGGGGAATTTTCAGTTCCTTTGAAATTGGAACTCAGTATTGTGTTTCTTCTCTCGTTATGTGCAGCTTCAGCGGCTGGGCGTTGGGAGCAGAGATTGCGGGAATCGCCTCTATTGGAATCGTTCTTACTATAGCTTCAGGCATGAAGTGGTTCGGAATGTTCCATCTGACGAAAGAACTTTAGAATTAACAAACTCTCCGCCTAATTGGCGAACACACCCTCTGAACTCGTCTCTTTCTACGAGAGCTTGACTCTTCTAGTAATCCCGTAATATCTCTGCAGAAAGGTGACAAAGGCAAGGATCAGAACGATGTCGATCCCCAGCCATACAAACCCGATCAAAGAAAAAATGACAAGCACGATGAGGCGTTCAGCCCGTTCTCCTATTCCAATCCCAGAAACTGTAACCCCGAGTGATTCTCCTTTTGCTCTTTCATAACTCACCAATAAAGAAAAACTGAGCGCTAGTAGAACTAAGACCGGAGAGTCATATCCACCATAGATAATGCCTGCGTAGATCGCAATTTCCGCGAGGCGATCGAGGATCGAATCGTTGAAAGATCCTATCTTCGATATTTTGTTTGTGGCCCGGGCGACTGCTCCGTCGAGAACGTCGAAGACCCCAGAAATCAGAATGGATATCCCCGCCAAATACGGTTGACCGGGTCTCAACGCGTACAACACTCCTGCTACTACTGCGAATGCAAAACCAACAACGGTCCAAAAATTTGGGGATAAGCCGGTTCCACCGAGAGTTCTTCCTATGGAATTTACCACTGGCTCAACTTGGCTGCGAATCCGGTTTAGCACCAAATGAATCGCAGCTCCATTTTCAGATCCCGTCATCGTTCGTAATTGCTATACTTTTATAGAGTGTGCGACTTGTGTTGAGTTTGCTGAACAAATTAGGTCGAACTACAAAAGACTGGTGAGAGGTTTTTGGGTAAGATTGGGAAGGGAGTAAATTGTTCAGTAACGGGATGCAAAAACCAAGCAGAGCGATCAATCAGCAGAGACAAGGTTGGTTCGAGCGGCCTCAGCTTGACGGGTGACGATCGTCGCGTTTATCTTTGTCACGAGCATTACAAGGTCTGGAAAAAAACGACCAAAAAAGACCGCGAGCTCGACAGGGTTCGATTTCAGTAATTCCGGTCTGAAAAAACGGTTCGCTTTTCGGACTAAAGGGAGAAAAGTAGGTCATATGAGAATACTTCAACTTCATTGCGATGAGGTGGAATACAAGCCCGTTAAGAAAGAAATTCCCTCTGCTGAAGAAACAACTACCGAGGCTCGAACAATCCGGAATTGTGTTTTACTCTTAGCGAGCGTGGAAAAAGCTGATGACTTGAGCGTAGTTAGCCAGGCAGTTGTCGAAATCCAGAAAGCTCAAGCACAACTGGGGACCAGTACCTTTGTACTTTATCCATACGCTCATCTAAGCTCAGAACTCTCTTCACCCGATTTAGCTAAAGAAATCCTGCAAAAAATAGAGAAAGCCACTTCAGAGTTGGGGCTAGCGGTTCATCACGTTCCATTCGGTTGGAATAAGGCACTTTCTCTCAAAGTTAAAGGCCATCCTCTCGCAGAGCAAGCCAAAGTTCTGAAACCCACTTTAGATATTGCCCCCGCGCCCAAGAAGAAGGAAAAAGAAACCGAGATTGTGTCCGCAGCCCTAAAGGCCGAGAACACTATGAAGTCTCAGTGGTTCATAATTGATCTGGATGGAAATCTCGCTTCAGTCAGCAGTTATGATTTCTCAAAGTCTAAAGCTCTGGAGAAATTGAAAAACTACGAAATGTCGAAAGTTAGGGCGGTTTCGCAGGCGCCGCCTCACGTCAGTCTGATGAAAAAGCTAGGACTCGTAGATTACGAACCAGCTTCAGATCCGGGCAACATGCGTTTTTACCCAAAAGGCCGATTTATCAAATCCTCAGTTGAAAGGTACGTCACACAGCGTGTTTTGGAATACGGAGGAGTCGAGGTCGAGACACCCATTATGTACGATCTGGAACACCCCGCTCTGGCAAGTTATCTGAATAGATTTCCAGCAAGGCAGTACCTCGTAAAGTCAGATGAGAAGGAATATTTTCTGCGTTTTGCAGCATGTTTTGGTCAGTTTCTGATAGCTAAGGATCTTCTGCTAACTTACAAACATCTGCCCTTGAAGTTGTACGAGCTCACGCGGTATTCCTTCAGGAGGGAAAAGAGTGGCGAATTGGTCGGCCTGAGAAGGTTGCGGGCCTTCACCATGCCTGATTGTCACGCAATAGTCCGGGACCTCGATCAAGCTAAGGAAGAGTTCCCAAAGAGGTTTGAACTTTCGCAAAGTGTACTCAAGG
>JAPCJV010000090.1 GCA_027886785.1 Nitrososphaerota archaeon
CGTTATTAGAGATCAAGGAGAAGACAAAGATCCACATGGAGATCACGGACCTGATCGTTCCTGAGGTCGGAGACAACCTGGAGCAAGCTCGAAAGCTGTCACGCTGGGTATATGACAATCTTGGCCCGAAGATCCCAATCCATTTCCTTCGCTTTCACCCCGATTACAAAATGATGGAATTTCCCGTCACGCCGATCGAGACTTTGGAAGCTCACCACAAAATAGCAAAAGAAGTCGGGCTGGAGTACGTTTATCTGGGGAACGTGCCAGGGCACCCTCTGGAGCACACGTACTGCCATGGCTGCAAAAAGATCGTGATTCGCAGGTATGGCTATGATATTACTGGATGGGACTTGGATCCAAATAACAAGTGCAGATTCTGCGGGACGCAAGTTCCCATCGAAGGGAAATTAGCTTCATCGGTTTCAGAACTCCGCTTTTTGCCTGCTTATTTTTGAAACTCGATTTCCATTCATGGAATTTGCAAAACGGACACAGGAAGAAAGTTTCTTGAAAATCCAGTTTGTGGAAATTGAAAAGCCAAAACCGTACAGACCGGTCTTTGTGTGCGGTTTGCCTGGATCTGCTTTTGTAGGAAAGTTCGCCCTCGATCATCTAGTAGAAGATCTCTCTGCGAAATTATTTGCCGAGATTTACAACGATGCCTTCCCTCCGGAAATAATGATCAAAGAAGATGGGACGGCTTCTTTGATTAAGAACGAACTACACTACTCAAGAGGAGACCAAAGGCCGGACATTATCCTATTCACGGGAGAATCGCAGCCCTCCACGCCGGAAGGGAATTATGCCCTCTCAGAGTACCTGGTCGATTTGGCTGTTGGATACGGGGCGAAAGAACTGGTCACTCTAGGAGCCTATGTTACGGGTACTTTTGTAGAGTCGCCCAAAGTTTTCGCCGTTGCAACAGACCAAGAGACGGTGTCTCGCCTGGAAAACTCCGGGTGTTCGATTATGACTGACGGTCTGATTACGGGGATGAACGGCCTTTTGCTGGGGATGGCGAAGCTGAAAGGGCTTTCAGGCTTTACACTTCTCGGAGAAACTTCAGGGCTTGTTTTCGATCCAAAGGCGTCGGGTGCGGTTTTGCAGTCTCTCTCCAAGCTTTTGGGGATACCACTGGATATTAAAAAATTGGATCAACGGGCTCGCGACGCGCAGGAAGTAATGAGTGCAATCGAAGATTTGAAGAATAAGGACTTCCAAGAGCGCGGATCTCGCCCGGACAAGAAACGGTTGGATTATATCAGCTAGTTCTCGGGGAAGGGAGGATGGATCCTTTCTCCGGTCTCCGCATCTTCGATGATGATCGCGGCGGTCGGACACATTATTGCTGCCTCTATGATCGTATCGTTGTCTGCCCCATAAGGATCCACAACATAGACCATCGGTGCAAAGATCGTCGGTGCCTCCTGTTTCTTTAGCTGAAACACTTTGGGCGCGATCCGGATACAGATGCCGTTAGCCACGCACACGTCTTCATCGATTCGGATGGAGATCGGCCGGAGATGGGGAGGCTTCGGTTTTGCTGGAGCGAGTCTATTTCCTGCGTAAATTCCCACAACTCCCAGCACCATTATCCCCAGGCCATATTGTTGAGAAGAAACGCTATAGACGGTCCTCATTCCCGCGAATTGGAATCCATAGCAAATGTATCCATTAATGCTGGGAGAGCATTCCACCCTGTCAAACGCGCTGGTCCCGTTGTAATGAGTTTGATAGTAAATGTCGGGACTGACGATGAAATTTCCCTGGGGATCGGTCAGAGGAACAGCTCCGCTGGAGACTTGCACATAATACGCTTGCCTCTGAGGGAGATACCCATAGGCCGTAAGTACGACTCCTGCGATTAGAATTGCAATTCCCAAGATAACCAGTGGATCTTTTCTAAGGAATCTTCTTTTTTCGATCGATCCACCGGAAAATCGATCGATCTCTTCGGTCAATCGAGAATCTATAATGGATTAGTGCAAAAACAAGTTATAACGATTGCCCAGAAAAATTGCTTTCCCGAACCAAATTGCTTTTTAGATAATGCGGAACCAAAATTAGAAAGCTGTATTCTTGTCGAGAGTATCGAAAAAATCTTACAATATCGCTGCTCACGTCAAAATTGTGCGAAACGTCGAAAGTGGCTCATACAGATTTCGGGAAATCTTTCAGGGGTTTGACGAGCTGGAGGCCGTGAAAGAAACTTTCGGGAAAAATACCGAATCAGAACTGGATAAATTGAAGGTCGAAGTTTTTCCGAAGGAAGGATACATGGGAGTCTCGGATGAGGATGGTCATGTCTTTGCCAGCCAGTTTTACCTAAACAACGGAGATCTGTGGTCGGTGTATTTGGATGTCATTCACGAACTGGTTCATGTAAGGCAGTTTAAGGAGGGTTTGAATCTTTTCGATCCGAGGTTTGCGTATGTGGATCGGCCCACTGAAATTGAAGCGTACAAAATCGCAGCGGAGGAAGGGCGAAGAATCGGAATGACTGAAAGTGAAATCTTCGACTATCTGGAAGTGCCGTGGATTTCCAAGGAAGAGCATTTCAGACTCGCTGAATCCTGTGGTCTGGATCTTTCCACTTTGAAGAAAGCTCGTCCGAAATAGGATGGAAAACCGAGAACTCTCTAAATTATCTGCTAGATTTGATCTCGTTTTAAAGAGGAATCAAGTAATGCAGGACATCTGTCCGAAATGTGGATCTGATGAAGTAGATTTCATGGTGGATGAAGCTGGAAACCCAGGGTATCTATGTTTGGATTGCATGAACACCTGGGGTAAGGGTAGTCGATAGTCCTCAAAAATCATCGGAATGGGCTTTTCGATATGAGCTCCGCGTCTTTCTCACTCAATGATGAGCTTGCGCTCGTGACTGGCTCCGCCTCCGGTATAGGCTTGGCGACCGCCCAGCTATTTGAGCGGTTGGGGGCGAAAGTCCTGCGAGCCGATCTTTCCTATCCTGGGGGACTATCGGAAAACAAAGGAACGTTGACCTTCGGTGCGGATCTCCGGGTTGCTGCTGAAGTAGAAGATCTGATACGCCATTGCGATGAGGCGTTTCACGGTTTACATGTTATTGTAAATTCCGCGGGAATCGAGATGAAAGGAACCGTGCTCGATCTTTCAGAAGAAAGTTTCGATCGAGTAATGGAAACTAATCTAAAGTCGATTTTCCTGGTGTGCAAGTACGGGATTCCCCTTTTGCAGAAAACCTCCAACCGAGGATCCATCATCAACCTGAGTTCTGATTTGGGGATTCAGCCTATTCCCGGTGTGGACGGCTATGCTGCCTCCAAAGGAGCGATCATTGCCCTCACGAAAGCCATGTCCAAGAACTGGGCAAAATCCGGCCTGCGAATAAATTGTATTGCTCCCGGTCCGATCGACACTCCTTTGCTAGCCCGGTTTCAAGATCCCAAAATACTGGATTTCCTCAAAGAAAATGTGCTTCCTCTGGGAAGGTTGGGTACCCCTGATGAAGTCGCGTGGGCGATCGCTTTTCTGGCGAGCGGCGCCTCGTCGCTGATTAACGGTGCTGTCCTCACTGCGAATGGAGGTCTTGTAGGTTAAGCGCTTCAAACGCGTTATGAATAGCTACCGCAGTCTTCTGCAAATCTTCCAACGGGAAAACCTTACGGTCTAGCCACAGCCCCTTGTTGGAAAGCTTAACCGGAATTACGTGAACGTGCACGTGCGCCACCACCTGATTTGCCGCCTCCCCATTATTCTGGACAAATCGGAACCCATCAGAATTCGTGGCTCGCATAACCGCCCTGGATATTCGAGCGGCCAGAGCAAAAAGTCCTCCGATTTCTGGCTCGCTAATATCCCAGATCGTCTCCCCGTGTTTTTTTGGGCAGACTAGAGTGTGGCCCTCGCTGAAAGGCGCTTTGTCCATGAAAGCGATATAGTCGTCGTTCTCGTAAACGATCGCAGCAGGAAGTTTTCGGGAGACAATCTTGCAAAAAACGCACTCCTCTGGCGGTACGCTCTTTGAATTTTGAATCTTGAAATCACTTTGCATTCTTCTTGAAACTCTGCTTCCTTTATTTTCATTACAACTGGGATTTTATTGTGTCTCGAAAATTCTAGGATATTTCGACTGTTCCGTTCAAGATAGCCAGAAATTGGTTTCCTGAAAAGTAACCTATGTAGTTTACGTCCACCGTTGACAAAAGAAGCCGCACCGAAAGGTGGTGAACTCCTGATGTACTCTTGACAAGCACGTAAGACAAGTAAACGAATATTATGTTCTGCGCTGTGTTAACCCGCTGCATCACACCGGATACCTGGACTCCGTCGAAAAATATGCTCGCGTCATCGACATGTAGTGCAACTCCCTTTGCAAGGGCAGAGAGGAAAGTGGCACTCGAGAGTGAGGCATATACTTCTGTAATAGTCGGAATACTGGGATTCTGGGTGGAGTTGTAATCCATTCCGAAAACAAAATTGTAATCCCCTGTGCTGTCGGTTATGCTCACATTTTCAGTAGTCTTTGCGAACTGAAACAAATTAGCAATCTCCGATTTGCTTTGCACGGAAAAATACGCTGGTGAAAAAGCAGTCCATAGAGCCAACGAAAGGAGTACTACTTCAACTAAGAAAACAAACGCAATAATTTTCCAGTTTCTTGGGAGATGAGTTTTGGCAAGCGATTTCTCCCCTGCTGGAGGGCGCATACTACGATCGGATTGACTTTCCAGGGTTGGCAGTATAAGATTGATATTTCTATGGCGTGAAAAACATCTGTGATGCAGAATCTCCGGAGCCCCGGCGGTCACAGGATTCTTGCCTGTCAAGAAATCGCACGGCGGCTAGAACTGTCGGAAGATTCGGGGTTTCCCCTCAATAGCAGAGATATCTGGAAGCTCAAGCTCGGCGTATGCAAGGAATTTCGCCTTGACGTTGTCCCCACGAATTCCGATATTTTGGCATTCATTTCGCCTCCAATGCGAAAAAAATTCGAAACACGCCTCCGCAGAAAGCTGATCCGGACTGTTTCAGGAATTGCGGTAGTGACTGTGATCACCAAACCATTTGATTGCCCTCACGGGACCTGCACTTTTTGCCCCGGTGGCGTTCGATTCGGTACCCCGCAGAGCTACACCAGGAATTCGCCCGCCGCGGCCTTTGGAATCGCCCGCGATTTCGATCCGAAAACCCAAGTCTTGGACACTTTGACTTTTCTCGAGGGCAACGGCCACGATACGAGCAAAGTAGAGCTCATTTTACTCGGAGGCACGATCCTGGCAATGCCTAAAGAATACCAAATAGATTTCGTAAAAAGCAGCTACGATGCTCTAAATTCTGGAGTGCCGTCTCAAACACTAGCGCACTCGATGGAGCTGAATGAAAATTCCAAACACCGATGTGTCGGATTGACTATTGAGACCAAACCCGATTGGTGCAAAGTCGAGGAGGTCGATACTCTTCTTTCCTATGGTACAACGCGAGTAGAGATCGGGGTACAATCGCTCCAGGAAAAAGTCCTGAAAGTAGTGAACCGCGGCCATACTCTAGCCGATACAGTAAAGTCAATCCGGGTGTCCAAAGACTCCAGCCTAAAGGTGGTGGCACACATGATGCCCGGCCTTCCGGGATCGGATCCGGATCGAGATCGGGAAGACCTCCTGACCCTCTTCGACAGCGAAGACTATCGTCCGGACATGCTGAAGATCTATCCGACTCTTGTCGTGGAAGGAACGGCGCTCTATCAGCAGTACAAGTTGGGAAGGTACAAGCCGTACGATTTAGATCAACTCAAGGACTTGCTGTGCACTTTCAAGAGCAAAGTACCTCCCTGGGTAAGGATCATGCGGATCCAACGGGAGATCCCAAAAGAGGAGATCGCGGTCGGTACCAAAGCCGGCAACCTTCGCCAGATTATCCTCGAAGAAATGGCTGCCCGGAATCTTGAGTGCCACTGTATCCGCTGTCGCGAGATCGGTCACAGGAAAGGAGGTGGCGCGACCACGCCTGTTCTGAAAAGAATAGATTACGGTGCATCCATGGGCCAGGAAATTTTCCTTTCCTATGAGGAAGAGGGCACAGGTACCCTACATGGTTTTCTGAGGCTTCGAATTCCATCCGGTTTAGAGCATCGAACTGAAATTAGAGAAACTAGCTCAGCTCTAGTCCGTGAGCTGCATGTCTATGGTCCAGTAGTGCCCATCGGGGAGCATTCGGCTACTCCAGTTCAATCTCAGCACAGGGGTCTGGGAACTAGTTTGTTAATGGAGGCTGAGCGCATCGCTCTTGAAGAATTCTCTCGATCGAAGATGATTGTCATTTCGGCTGTTGGGACGAAAGAGTACTACAGAAAAAGAGGCTACAGGAACGATGGGCCGTTTGTCTCGAAGCCGTTGACTAGGTAGCAATCTCTTTTTTCTTTTCTTTTTCCGGACTGGACGCCGTGTTTGCCACCCGTTGAACGAACTCTTCGACGTCAGATTGCGCGATGGGTGTCTGACCCCCAAAAATCCGCACTTTACACTTCGAACTGGAGATGCTCGCCAGCATCGGCGAACCCGCGACTTCGTCTCCTCCCGAGGACTGGAACTTTCCCCTGAAGGATTTGATTTCTCCGGACGGAAGGAGCTCCCTGTATGTTTTCGAGTTCGCAGGGTCGGTCCCAGTGAAAGTGGCGTCACTGAAAAAAGGGTTCCCCAGCCCGGTCAGTGAAACAGAGAGTACCTCGATCGCTTCTGTCATGAGACTCTTCATCGCGTCCTTTGAAAGGAACAATTCTGAAACAGAGTCCTCGCCGAAGGACTCGTTCATAGATTTTACAAGCAGCGTCCGCTGCTTCGCGGTGAAGGAATAAAGCTCGAGAAGTTCATCGCGGATCCTCAAGTGGGCTTCGCAAATTTCGGGCTCCGTTGCTTCTTCCTCCACTCGTTCCAATCTCCCTGCCTGGAGTTTCCAGCGGACTCGCAACACTCGCTTGAAGGAAAGAGTCAAAAACTGCATTTCTTCCGGGGATTTTGATTTTGCTTGGGCAATTATTCCCCACCTGTTGTCTTCTGCGGTTCTCGAGAATGCGTTATCTTTAATCCAAGAAGCGATCGCCGTTTCTTTTGGGGCACTTAATTTTAGAATTTCAACGGA
>JAPCJV010000091.1 GCA_027886785.1 Nitrososphaerota archaeon
CTGCCCTGCACCTGAATTGATCGGCGCCGGAGTGAATGTCGGCCTCGGTCACGATGATAACGAATGTAACAACACTTCTGATCTTTTTGAGACCATGAAATTCGGCTCGGTAATTCAACGCGCGCACCGGGCAGACGCTTCTATCATGCCAGCTCAGCTGATGCTACGAATGGCCACCCGAAACGGGGCACACGCCTTGGGAATCCCAGCAGGCAGTCTGGTTCCCGGAGGATTTGCTGATGTCATTCTCGTTAACTTGAAGACTCCCAGGTTGACTCCCGTGGTATCGGGGAAGAATTCCAATCTGTTGTCTCACTTGGTGTACGCAGCTCACGGAGATGACGTGCATACTTCGATCATTGATGGGAAGATCGTCATGGAAAACCGGAGGCTGATGATGGTCGATGAAGACGAAATCATTACCAAAGCCACTGAAGCCTGTAATTCGCTTTTGGAACGGATTCCAAAATAATTCTTAACTCCCGAGAATTTCCTACTATGGCGAAAGAAACCGCTTCACCAGAATTTTCCGGAATTGTGGATGCGCACGCCCACAGCGACAGGAAATTTTCTTGGGAGCACACTCCCGAACAGGTAGTAGCTATGATGGAGGAGTGTGGCATCGTTCAGAGTGTTCTCACTTCGTACTGGGATTTGCCGTCCGATGCGGATCCGGAAGCGCTTCCCCGGTTTCGATCTATTTTGAGGAAGTGCAAGGGAAAATTTCTGGGCTTTTTGCGAGCAAATCCAAACAGTGCTGGAGCTCAAGAGTTACTCACAGATCTAGCAAAATCAAAAGAGATCAAAGGATTGAAATTGAATCCGATGACTACCTCAGTCCTTCCTTTTTCAGAAAAAATGATTCAAATCGTCAAGCTTGCCTCCGAACTAGGACTTCCAACGCTGTTTCATTCCGGAGATGATCCGTTCTCTAATCCTTTGCAGATTGAAAAAGTAGCCCGATTGTGTCCTGCAGCGACCATCATTTTAGGGCATATGGGAGGCTTCTTTTATGTAGATGAAGCGATCCGGGTGGTGAAACGAAATTCCAATGTATTTCTTGAAACTTCCGTAATGCCTTATCCAAGTTTGATAAGAATAGCCTGCAAAACTCTAGGCCCCCAAAAAATTTTCTTCGGATCCGATTCACCGGGAGTTCACCCTAGGATCGAGATCCAGAAAATCATCTCGTCCGGTCTGAATTCCGAAGATCAAAGCGAAATTCTGACCTCTAGCTTTTTGCGTTTACTCAATTAGATGAGGCTGAATTTGCCACCAAAGCTGGATTCCGGAGTGATAGACTCTCATGTGCATATGGGTAACTCGATCTACGGAGACAGCCTTTCAGATCGGGATTTCATCAGAAAAATGAATAGAAACGGGGTGGAAACCGCGGTCGTTTCTTCCTTTACCCCCGAGGATCTGGATTTCGAGAAGGCCAACTCATCCATTCGAAAGATGGTCCGAAAGTACCCCAAGCGATTCATCGGTTCTATAACAGTCGACCCCCGAACTACAAAAACGGCGATTGCCATTTTGAAAAAATTTCTGAAGACCAGGGAGTTTACTTCGATTTCACTTCACCCGTTTGAACAATCGTTCAAAGTAAACGGGGAATTCGCATTCTCCATTTACGAACTAGCCGAAAATTTTGACTGCCCTGTCTTTTTGGAAGCTGGGTATCCAATTGTGTCTCTACCCTTTCAGGTCGCAGAGGCTTCAAGGGAGTACAAAAAGGTGAAGTTTGTAATGACCCATTGCGGTCAGATGGAGGCAACCGGCATGTCCGAGAGTGAAGCTTATTCCTCTATTGTCGAAAACCCAAATATCTACGCTGAAACTTCGCAAGTGATCCTTACTGGTGTAGGAGGCTTCATAGAACAACTCGCTCGTCATAAAGACAGAAATATGCAAAGCAGAATAATTTTCGGTTCGAATTCTCCCTTTGGAGATCTGGCCCTCGAGCTGATGCGAGTAAGATTTTCCAACATAAGTAATGAAATCAAAGAAAAAATATTTTCAAAGAATGCGAAAGTTCTTTTTGGATTGTAGATTTGACTATCCAAGAATAAATGATTTAATCGCAAAAAATACACTCTGTCTCGTTACGAATTATTCTTAGTGTGATGGCTGCTTGCTTAAATCCCGATCTGAAAGCGCCGCTAAACAGTTCAAGGTACTGAGGAAAATTACAAGTGATGCAGCTTCAAATTTTCTAAGCGAGCTCGTTCAGATCCCCAGCGTCACAGGTTCAGAGGGTGATGTGGCTCGATTCATTCACGAGTGGTGCCAGAAAAACGGGCTTTCTTCGGAACTCCAGCGGGTGAAGGGAGATCGATACAACGTTTTGGTGAAGCTTCGGGGTTCCACGGACAAATCCACCATTCATTTTGATGGCCACATAGATACCTATCCCATGACGGATGAATGGGACCAGAAACTCGTGGGAAAAATTACGAAGGACCGCGTCTATGGAATCGGATCAGTGGACGACAAAGGAGGAACCGCAGCCATGCTCATAGCCGCGAAAGCTGTTACTGACTCGAGCATTGAAATCGAGGGGAACGTCCTTTTGACAGCAGTACCTGGTCATTTAGAAGGAGGGTCAGGGGTCCGATCTCTGATCGAAAAGGGATTCAAAGCAGATGCTGGCGTGGTCTGTGAGCCCACTACTATGAAGATCATAACATGCCATATGGCTTCTCTGTATTTTGAAATTGTGACCAGAGGAGTACCGGCTCTGGATACTTACAAAGAAAATGGAATCAACGCGATCCTCCACATGGTGCGGATCATAGAGGAACTTCAATCGCTGGAGAAAAAATATCAGAAGAAGTACAGGCATCCTGTTCTCGGAGTGCCTCTGGTAAACATTGGAAAAGTCAACGGCGGATTTAGGCACAACATCGTACCGGACGTGTGCACTCTGGATTTTTCGATTCGGTATCTTCCTGGGCAAACAACTGAGGGGATAAAGAAAGAAATTCAGGCCATGTTTGAAGCATTGAAGAGGAAAGAGATTCCGAATTTAGATGCAAACATTTCGTACCTGAAGGGGTGGTACGATTGGCCTCGGTTGCCGCTAGAGATTTCCCCAAAGAGCGCACTGGTTCGATCTGTTATAGACGCCTATGGCCGAGTCATCGGCGAAAAGCCCACAGTGGCGGGAGAGAAATACTGGACCGACGCGTCGATCTTTACCGGTGCGGGGATTCCTTCGATCGTTTTTGGACCAGGGAATGACGAATGCTACTGGGTCGATGAGTTCATGGAAAGGGACCAGTTAGTCAATGCAGCGAAAACCTATGCCTCGTTGATGCTGGATATGAGCGCCAAAACGCCTGCAGCGATTCGAGCTGGGCTTAACTAGTGATTTCCTTTCTGGCTCTCGATTCATAGCCCACCTCGGAAAGTTCGATTAGAATGTCGCCCGTAAACTTGGGATGACAAAAATTCACCGGATGTCCCAAAACCCCCATTTTGGGACTGGGATAGACCATGTCGATTCCCAAGTTTTTCATTTCCTCTCCGACTACACTCAGGTCCTTATCCACCGCGAAGGCGAGGTGATGGACTGCATTTCTTCCTTGCTTCTCCAAGAATTTCGCCACAGTTCCATTTTTGTCCAGCGGTTCCATGAGCTCTAGGATGGAATTTCCGGTGTTGATGATTCCCACCTTGATTCCGTTCGAGGGCCAATCAATAATATCTGTGACAGGAAGTCCGAACTTTTCTTTGAAGATTGCAACTGCGTCATCTAAATTGCGTACTGCGATGCCCACGTGATTTAGTCCGGTCACTTTGAACGTTTTTTGACGACACTCCTATTTGTTGCAAAGAAAATAAGGGCAATATTTACAAAAGAGATTTTTTGGCTCTCAACTCGTCGACGTACTCGCCAGCAATTCCTACTTCTGAAAGGACGAGGTTCGTATGTTCTCCCAACATAGGCGGCGAACTGGAATTTCGTATGGGTTTTCCATTGAAACTTAATGGGAGACGAATGGACTTGAATGCATCTGTACCTTCATCGCGGACAGGAGTTTCCGACACCAACTCTAAAGCTCTTGTCTGCTCTTCAGAAAGCACTTGAGGTAGTGTATTAACTCGGCTGCTCGGAACCCCCTTTGCGTCGAGAACCTCTAGCCAGTCCTCAGAGTCTCTTTCCTTCAGTTTTTGATTGATAATTTGGGTCAACTCTTCTTGATTTCTAACTCGGTCTGAGTTCCTTACGAAGCGAGAATCTGTCGCCAGCTCCGGCATTTCGATTGCTTCAGTGAAACGATGCCATATTTCTTCGCTTCCCGCCCCTGCGACTGTTATGAAAGAATCCCTGCACTGGAACGCTTGATAGGGCGCAAAGGTCGGACTCGCAGACCCCATACGACGCGGAATATTTCCGGAGGCAAAATAGTCGCAGGCGAGGACGGATAGCAAGGAGATTGAGCTTTCGTAGAGCGAGGTTGCGATGCTCGTTCCCGCTTTCTTCCTTTCATAACACGACGCTAAAATGCCCACTGCAGCATACAATCCAGCGGCGAAATCTGTGATCGGGATCCCTACCTTGACCGGCCCGGAGTCTTCTTCTCCAGTGAGATCCATGATCCCGGTCGCGCTTTGAAGAATCAGATCAAATCCTTTCTTCTCCCTCAGTGGGCCCGCGTGCCCAAAACCTGAGATGCTTGCGTAGATTAGACTGGGATTCGCTGTTCTGCAGACTTCGGAGCCGATTCCCAGCGAGTCCATCGTACCTGGACTGAAATTCTCGATAAGAATATCGAAATTCGGCACCAGTTTTTCAAGGAATAGTTTTCTCACTTTGTCATCCTTCAGGTTTAGGGCGACACTCTCCTTTCCACGATTCAAACTCAGAAAAAGCGTACTTTCTCCATCGACAAAGCTAGGCCCCGCCATTCGGTACGGATCGCCCTCGGGCAACCGCTCGATCTTAACTACTCTGGCTCCCAGATCCGCCAGAATCTGGGTGCAGAAAGGACCTGAAACGAACTGTGTGAGGTCTAGAATCTTTAGACCTTTCAGCGGGCCACTTCTAGCAATTTGGTCCGACATTATTGAAACCCGAGAAGCCAAAACTGTCCTAAAGTATCAGACCCGGATCCTTGTAAGTCCCGAAAACGTCCTTCAAGGCCGTGGTAATCTCTCCCACTGTCGCATAGCTTTTTACAGCTTCGATGAGGACGGGGATCATGTTTTGATGCGCATCTAAAGCTGCTAGACGCACTTTTTCAAGCGCTTGTTTCGCTTTCGCGGCGTTTCTTCGTTTCTTCAATTGTTTGACCCTTCTTTTCTGGAGCAAAGCCGCCTTTTCGTTTGTTCGCTGAATGCGGATTGATGATTTCGAGTCGGTCGTGTATTTGTTCAAGCCGACCACCACTCTCTTTCCGGATTCGATGTCCTTCTCTTGCTGGTAAGCCCGATGGATCACTTCTCTCTGGGGAAAACCATTGACGACCGCGGGAATCATCCCTCCCCAGTCCCTTTCAATTTGATCCATTTTTTCTTGAATTAGCACTTGGAGTTCGTCTGTGAGAGCTTCGACGTAATATGAACCCCCAATAGGATCGACAGTCTTGGTCACTCCACTTTCGAGCGCAATGATCTGTTGGGTTCTCAGGCAGATTCGCACCGAATCTTCCGTTGGAATCGAGTGAGCTTCGTCGTAGGCCATCACGTGAATCGACTGCGCCCCGCCTAAGACTGCTGCCAGACACTGCAGGGAACTTCTAACTATGTTGTTTAGAGGCTCCTGGGCGGGGAGAACTGCGCCCGATCCGCCGGAAAAAAAGCGCAATCTAGCGGATTCGTCTTTCTTCGCGTGATATCGATCGAACGCCAGTTCTGCCCAGACTCGCCTGGCTGCTCTAAATTTTGCAATCTCCTCGAAAAAATCTCGGCCGCACGCAAAATGAAAACTCAAGTTTGGAGCGAAGCGGTCAAACTCCAATCCCCTGGCGATCAACTCGTCGCAGTAGGCGATCGCATCCGATAGGCAGAAGGCCACTTCTTGAATCGAGCTCGCCCCCATTTCCTTGACGTGGAATCCGGTAATGGAAATTGGGTTGAATTCTGGAACTTTGTCTATCGCATATTGCACAATATCGCAGGAAAGGCGCACGGAGGGACCCGGGGGAAAGATGAAAGCTTTCCTCGCCAGAAACTCCTTCAATACGTCATTCTGCAGCGTTCCTCTTAGTTGGGAGAAGTTTAGTCCCCGGTTTTCCGCCATCGCCAGGTACATTGCAAAAATGATTGGGGCGGTTGCGTTGATATTGAGGTGAGTACTGACCTGGCCGATCGGGATTCCCTCGAAAAGACGTTCCATGTCTTCGAGACTGGATATGGCGACCCCCACTACTCCGACGTCATCTTGAGCATCAACCTCATCTGAATCGTACCCCAACTGCGTAGGAAGATCAAAGGCGACGCTTAGACCCGTCTGTCCCTGCGCGAGAAGGTACTTGTACCGGCGGTTAGATTCTGCCGCGTCTCCCATGCCCGAGTACTGCCTCATGGTCCAGAGCCTTCCGCGGTACATCGACTCGTATGGTCCGCGGGTAAAAGGGGGCTTACCAGGAAGCCCTAAATTTTGGTCGTCAATGTCTTTTTCCGAATAGACAGGCTTCAGCGGAATTCCAGAGTCTGTTTTGAAATCATTATCCTTGCCATTGTTTTTGGAAGATCCCAACCTGTTCCAACCTCCATGGCATTATTTCATATTCATCCGAGTCATTTTCTTAGCAACTAAACTTGCCCTCAGAAGATCCGCAACTTTCGACAAGGGGGTGCCAGTAGGGACCACAACGTCAATTCCGATTTTTTTCAACCTTGATACATCTTGTTCGGGGATGATTCCCCCGATTGCAGTCCTTACCTTCCGGTTCTTTCTCTTTTTGATTTCGTGGATTAACCGGTTGGCTGCTTTCAGGTGAGTCCCGGATAAAATGCTCAACCCGATAATGTCTACGTCCTCCTGAATCGCGACTTCGACAATTTGTTCTATTTTTCCATACAGGCCCAGATAAATTACTTCAAACCCGGAATCTCGTAGCGATCGGCTCACCACCAGTGCACCCTTGTCGTGGCCATC
>JAPCJV010000092.1 GCA_027886785.1 Nitrososphaerota archaeon
AAGCCATTCTGACAGCCCGCAAAGGAAAGATCGTAGGCATCATCACGCCGAGCGATTTACTCTCAATGAACACCGGAGGTATTTCTAACCTGAAGAAAAAAACGCAAAGCACAGAAAAACTGCAGGAAACGGTTCATCCGGCTCCTCAAGATTAAGGAAAAAGAAAGGAGGTACCTCGGGACAAGAAAAACCCGAGGGAATGTTTAGGGCACGGCCGCTTCTTACTCGTCCATTCCGCCCATGCCGCCGCCACCCATACCGCCCATTCCTCCCATTCCGCCGCCTCCTCCAGGTGGCATTGGAGGAGTCTTCATCTTGCTGGACGCGATGACGTCGTCTATACGGAGGATCATGTTTGCGGCTTCGGTTGAAGACTTTATGATCTGCTGCTTGACGGCTTCTGGCTCGAAGACCTCTTCTGCCTCAAGATCACCGACCTTCCCAGCGAGTACGTTAACCCCGAACCATTTTTTGCCTTGCCCATGTTTTGCCCTAAGCTCTACCTGGGTATCAATGGGATCCATGCCTGCGTTTTCCGCAAGCGTCAAGGGGATCGATTCGAGGGCGTCTGCATATTTCTGGACAGCCAACTGCTCACGGCCGGAAAGAGAGTTCGCCCATTCTCTTAGCTGGTACGACAATTCCGCTTCGGGTGCGCCGCCGCCCACTACGATGGAGGGGTGCTCAATGACGTCTTTGACAACCATAAGAGCGTCGTGCATGCTTCTTTCTGCTTCGTCGGTTACCCGCTGGGTTGCACCTCGTACTAGGATCGTGATTGCCTTGGGATTCTTAGCTCCCTCGACAAACACCCACTTGTCTTCCTCCACTTTGCGTTCTTCCACAAGCTGAGCTTTGCCCAGATCTTTCTCGGTCAAGTCATCCAGATTCGTAACTACTCGCCCGCCGGTTGCCTTTGCGAGTTTGGTCATGTCAGACTCTTTCACACGCCTTACGGCTAACACATTGGCCTTTGCAAGGTAGTGCTGAGCGATGTCGTCGATACCTTTCTGACAAATTACTACGTTTGCACCAGTGTCCACGACTTTGGAAACCATCGATTTCAACATGGAATTTTCCTCGTCCAAGAACTGCTTGATCTGCGAAGGATCGCTGATGTTGATCTTTGCATCGAATTCTGTCTTTTCAATTTCCAGAGGCGAATTGATCAGCGCGATCTTGGCACCTTCGATCTTCTTCGGCATACCAGCATGGACAACCTCTTTGTCGAGTACAATGCCTTTGATCAATTCCGTTTGTCTAAGACTGGTTCCCGGTTTCTTCTCTACTTTGATATCGTCGATATCCACGCGATACTCGTCCCCGACTTTTTCAGCTACTGCGAGCAATGCATCGGCACACAGGGCGGCCAGTTGATCTGACTCTTTGTTGATCAACTTGGATGCCATCGAAGTTTTTGCAACTTTCACAAGCCACTTTCGATCAGTCGGTGGCACCTGGATTGCAATCTTATCCAAAATCTGCAACGCCTTAACTGAAGCTTTCCTGTACCCATCAACCACGATCGTCGGATGTACGTTTTCCTTGATCAAATCTTCCGCATTTTCCAGCAAAGCGCCAGCCAGAACGACTGCGGATGTCGTACCGTCGCCCACTTCGTTGTCCGTGGTCTTTGAAATTTCCACTATCATCTTTGCGGCCGGATGCTGTACGTCAATTTCCTTGAGAATAGTAGCCCCGTCGTTC
The DNA here is from genome assembly GCA_027886785.1 of Nitrososphaerota archaeon. Next base: position 1,708 of record JAPCJV010000092.1, read on the forward strand.
GTAATCGTGACGTCTCCCAAAGTGTCCACGAGCATTTTGTCCATGCCGCGTGGTCCCAAACTACTTTTTACAATCTCAGCGATCAATTTCGCTGCAAAGATATTATTCCGTTGCGCATCTCTTCCTTTGTTTTCGGAAGTTCCCTCTTTCAGAATCAGAACGGGTGTTCCTTGTTGTCCTTGACTCATACAAAATTACCTCTTTAGATACTAACCTATTGACACTAACCGAATACGAAAGATATTTAAAATTATCGTGATGTACTAATCGGCGTTGCTCAGTAAGGACCCCGAGATGACCGCTCGAAATGCCAACAACATAGACATGTTGCTCGATGTCTTGGGGAACGAAACCAGACGGAGAATTCTCCGCTTACTCGCCGATGAACCGCGTTATTTTAACCAGCTTTCGAAAGATTTGGGCGTTTCCCAGCAGGCAGTATTGAAACATCTAGAAATCTTGGAAAGATTTGGATTTGTGACTTCGTTTGAAAGGGAAAGCGACTATGCGGCTCCGAACAGAAAGTACTTTGAATTAAACAGGTCTTGCATGCTCGCTATTGGCATCACCAAAGATGCTGTGGAATTTGTATTCCATGATATTCCTCAGGAGGGCCTGGACTCTTTCAAGAGAAGCGAAACCAAATCTGTGCAAAAAAGCCTAAACGCTTTGGAGCAGGAAAAGGATCATTCAAAGATTGTGGGTCTGAGCGACGTCCTTTTGAAAGAGATCAACCAGAAGCTCGCTGAGCTAGCTGCTGCTGAAATCTCCTTGCTTCGACTGCGACAGCGAATCACCAGGACAGCTCACAAGGCAATTCGGGAAGCCTTCGATGAAGAATTACAGAGACAAATTCTGTATTCGACTATTGGGGAAGAAAGACGTCTAGATGTTAACGAGTTGTCGGAACTTCTGGACGCTAGAGAACGGGAGATAAATGATGCTATTGGAGTGCTCAAGCTGCGGCTTCAAGACGACATTATTTTCTGATCAATCTACTTTGCAGTTGAATAATTTCGTAACCGCATCACTGCATTCAAGAAAGGTACCACTCAGCATAAGGCAAATTAAGGCGTTAGTAGTATTCGGTTTGGTAATGACTGCAATTAGCTCTGGAGATTGGGAATGCCCAAAATGCCATAGCAAAAATGTTGGGCTTGCCAAAGCCACCAAAAAGTCAGCTAAAATGATATGCAATGATTGCGGATTTAAAGGGTCTCCGATGAAATTTTGATTTTCCGCGGAATAGTTTCTTGCTCCTTCGAAATAGACAGTTTTGAAAACGCTCCGGATTTTTTGTCGTCGGTTTCCAATTTTTTTGCGCCCGGAAAACGCGACCCATAGATTGATAAGTAATTTGAACAGTTTCTGATTGACTTAGGAGTTTTTCTGATATAGTTTGAGTGACAGACGGAGAAGTCAACGAGGAAGCTTTTACGGCGACAAACGCCCGTCTGGATACGAGCCACGAAGGAGTAGGCGTGATGAGGAATCTGCCCGCAGGTCGGAATCTGGGGGAAAGCCGGTTGAAGCTGGCAAAGAATACAAAGTTCGAGTAATAGATCGGAGCGAGAGGGGAGAAGGTGTTGCAAGAATCGAAGGATTTATTGTGTTTATTCGAGGGGCTAAACCGGGAGAAGAAGTGAGGGTCAGAATTACTAATGTCGGGGCGAGAGCTGCAACAGGCGAAATCATCCCGGAAACTACTTCGAGCCCGCCCCCGGCACCCTCGACTGAGACCCCTTCGTAGTTATTTCGCCCGTTTCCGGGTTCAAGTTTCAGATCGGTGTTCAGAGAAAATCCGTTAGGCTTTTTTCTCTAATATCTCCATCTCTCTTTTTCAGACTAAACAATCGTATCCCCACTCTTCTGACTGGGGTCCATTCCGTTTCGAGTTTTTCTTCGGCGAAGAATATTCTAAACAGATCCGATGCAACTTCCAGGATTTCGGAATCGGAGTCAGTAGGATTATCCGTTTTTCGCGATCTTGTTTTGGTTCTTAATTGCGAAGTGATCGCGATGATCCCGATAGATTGACAGGTCATATTCGCTGCAACAAGTTTGTTGGACAAGTCTTTAGCAAGCGGAGCCAAGATTTCCTCGAAAGTGAAACTTAGTGCATTTTCTTTCAAAGTTACGATTCGGCTAAATTGTTCGATCTCTCTTTCTCTTACAGGCTCTTCATCAATGCCCAGAGCGGCATCTCTGAGTTGAGGACCCATCTTTTCCCCAAAATTACGGGACAAAATTTGAACGTCGAACGCTGCCAGCTGTGCAACAGTCAGAATCCTAAGCGAAGCCAATTTTTTCTCGATCTTCGGGCCGATCCCAAACAGCTTTCCTATGGGGAGAGTGTCAAAGTACTCACGGACTTTGCCGGGCAGGATCACAGTCAGTCCATTTGGTTTCTTGGAATCGACAGCCATTTTTGAAACCAATTTATTGGGGCCTATGCCAATCGTGCAGGTGAGATGTTCGGTGTCGAATATCTCTGCTTTGAGTTTTTCACTCAAGTCACGGGCCAAAGCGTAGTCCCCCGCCGATTGCTGAGTGGCATCAAGATAAGCTTCGTCGATACTTGCTTGTTCAAACCGCGGGGAACCTTCCTTGAGAAGCGCCATAACCCGATTTGAAACAGACTCATAATATTCATGGTCCATCGGCAGGAATACAGCTTCTGGATGTTCGGCCATAATCCTCTTAGCAAGCGCAATGGGCATTCCGGATCTAACGCCCGAGTTCCTAGCAATATAATTGCAAGTGCTTACTGCACCGCTGTCTTTTGTGCGACCTGAGTAAACGCAGACAATGACCGGTTTGCCCTTTATTGACGGATCCCGGATTTCCTCGACCTGCGCATAAAAATAGTCCAGATCCACGCACATTATGATCCGGATTCCGTTATCAACCAACTAACGATCCCCACATCCTGTCCAGTCCCTAGAAGCTCAACGGTCTGACATTGGAAGAATACAGTTTAGATCCAAGTTCATGCCAAGAGACGGGTGATTATTACGGGCATATCACTGAGTTTTCGCCAACTGAGTCCTTCTAACATTTAGAGCGTTTAGCGCATTCTCGAACAATATTCGCAGTTGAGCTGGATCCGAATACCCCTGTACGGAAATCTTCTCGGAGGTAAAAACGCCGTCGATGTATGATTTGAATTCAGTCGTCTTTCCCTTTGAAAAAACCCAAACATTCCCTCTTGAAAGAACTGAAAGACAAGCTAATACCTCGAAAATCTGAAAGTATTCGGGCTCGTTGGAGGCATCTCCAGATTGAAGCTCCGAGAGTACAACACAAGCGGCGTCGCTTCTGTTAATCAAATCCATTGAAGCGGACAGGTCTTTGGTATTTTGTACAATCGGAGAGACATTTGTCATTGTCTTGTATCCGTATTTGACTGAAGCATCAAGAATCGAGTATTTCTCTTCGTCATTTACACGAGTCCCGAAAGAAACAAACATGTTCTCCAGCGGATGGCAGATGTCTGTATCGCAAGTTGCCTGATGACATACGGGACAATGATCATCGTATTTCTTGTAGACTACATCTGCCAAATCCATTCTGAGAAGCTCCGAGATCGTCAGAGTCCAAGCGAGGATCGCTGCGAGTTTTGAAGTAACTAGATCCTGGGATTCCCTTTTTCGATTCAGCATCGCCAGATCCCCCACGTCCTTCATCATCGCTACGAGGGCGGTCGTTGGAGTCAGCCTTATGTTTTCATCTTTGTAAACTCTGGAAATCAAATTCTGCCATTCTTTGAGATTTCCAGGTTGCGAGAATTCTATCAGCGGTAAAGACATGTTCTCGTGAATTTTCGATGGTCGAGGAGCGTTCGGTCCCCCATATTTTTTCCAAGTCAGTGCGGAAAGGTCGATGTTGAGTTTGTACGCTATTGAACAGATCCAGGAAAAGACATCCGCAATTCCAGGTCCAATCTCCTCATTGTTTTGCAACTCCATTGGATTAACGAGTTCGGCCACTTCCTCGACTAACCTAGAAATCATATACTCTGTAGTATGCTTATCATGTCTTTTTCCATAAATCCGTCCAAACTTTGTAATCCACTCGTCGAGCGAGAGATTGTGAAAGCTCTCACCTTGAAAACGATCCAAGTAGATTTCCGATCTCCTGCGCAGTTTAGGGCGTTGGCTAGAATGAGAGATAAATAGTTTCGAATTTCTTATGCTGTACGCGTTGGGTCAAAAGGAATTTGAATCGCCTAAAATTCAAAATTTTTTGGTACCTACGGGTTCTCTCGGCCGAACTCTTCCTTACCCTCCTCTTCTTCTTCCTCCACCGCTCGAGCGTCTTTATCGAGAGATCTTGCTTCGGCCTCTTGCCTCTTTTTCAGATCTGATTTTTTCTTTGCCAACTGTCTGATACGGCCTCGTCAGTTACATCTCAACACGAAGTATATCAAGCGCACCCCTCGGTTTAATATTTCAGCAAAAGGAAATACTATTCGAGCTTCCAACAATTCGATCTTAACAAATTGGTTGCTACGGTTTAGGAGGAGTTTTCCGGAATAGCTCGCAACTGAGCAACTTTACAATCTTTTAGCTTCCTCAAAGATGTGACGGAGTTCTATTGCATGCGATGGGAGTAAGTGATTGGCAGAAGCAGCAATTATCCAATGCTCTTGCCCGCACTCTGCCCAGAGTTTACAATCCACCAAGAAAGTTTTCGAGAGCTTGACCCCCTTACAAAGTTAACTTCCGGCTCGTAAAGCAGTGGATAGGTAAATCTCGTGATCCATCCTACGAACGGAGAAGGTTCAGATTCGATCATATATTTGACACGTGTAACAAAAAATGCGAGGGGTGGTTCGCAAACTCCTATAGGGTTTGAATGTTAGAAGTGGAATCCTGCCTCCTTTCAACTTCAAGGCATCATGATACTCAGATCGGAATCTTTAAGGCCCGGTACGTTCCTTAATCGTTACTGTTAACGATGTCGCAAGCATCTGAATATCAGCGAACCAGTAATTCAAACGGAACGGTTACGTCTGCTAAAAATCAAGAGGCAGAAAAGGAACCATTAAGGCGGGTGGTTCTTACGGTTCCTCTCCTTCAGATCAAAGGCAAATCTCGAAAGTATCCAGGGAAGTACGTCACAAGGGGATTCTACGTGAATATCCCAAAGGCTACGGTTCAATCAATGGAACTTGAAGAGAAGGACCAGATTGAAATTACTTTGAGAAAAGCAAAGTAATCGAACCGGCTTTGAGAATATTCTAAATGAATAGAGTGAAGAGACTTCGATCCGCAAGCCGGTCCTATTTTGCCAATCCAGTCGCTGAGTGGGACCTAATTCAAAATTAGGATTTTGGTTGTGAAATGGGGAGCAGTACTTCCGTCTGTTCCGGAGGGACTTTATGGCGATTCTTC
>JAPCJV010000093.1 GCA_027886785.1 Nitrososphaerota archaeon
AAGAAATTTCTCAATTGTTCAGAATAGATGTCGGACCAGCCGTTGTCATTGGTTAGGGCACTGACTAGAGGAATATTATCGACCAGAGCGAACGCCCTAAACTTTCTTTCTGCCTTATCTGAAACCCATTTGTTCAAGTCGCAGGCAAAATGAGTCGCGGTAGATGCGGAGCCACCGTTTCCTATTGCGAAAATCTGACTATCGTTTTTCCAAGCGGTGTATAGTAGCTCGATGGAGTTGTCAATGGTTCTTCGATCAAGCTTTTGTGCGATCTCGGACACTTCCTCGAGATAATTATCGGTGCGCGTTCCCTGAGACATTTTCTTTTTTTATCGGAGACTTTGCAGAGTTAATTTGTTTTGTTATCGTCGATTGGCTGGAATTTTCTTTTGCACGAACAATTTGCTTTGTTTGCCTAACAGCAATTACTTCTTGGCCTAATGCCTGAACGTGCAATTCTGAAATTCCTAAATAGAGAGTGGCAAAAAGCCTAGCGGGAGATCTTGATTATTTCGCGAACTCCCTTTCGTCTCCCTCTGGGAGGCGGGGGAACCGATCTGCCATCTTACTACTCGGAGTATGGCGGTTTTTTCATCTCCGCGGCGATCGACAAATACATGCACATCGTTTTGAACGATCGCTTCGAGCCGGGTATCAGGGTCAGCTACTCGAGGACAGAAATCGTGGACAATCCCGAAATGATCGAACATCCCTCAGTGAGGGAAGCCATGAAGCTCCTGGATTTTCGAGAAAGGATCGAGATCGTGTCCCTCGCGGACGTTCCCGCCTCCACGGGGCTCGGCTCCTCCGGCAGCTTTACTGTTGGACTACTGAACGCCCTATACGCGCACAAGCGGATCACCAAAACTCCCGAGCAGATCGCCGAGGAAGCCTGCGACATTGCGATGAATCGTTTGGGCGAACCCTCAGGCAAACAGGACGAATATGTCGCCGCTTTGGGCGGATTGAAATCCTATGAAATCGACCGGTGGGGTAAGGTAAAGGCCGAAGATCTGAAGATCACCGAGGATTCTCTGGCAGAACTGGAGAGCGGCATTTTGATGTTCTACACTGGAATTAAAAGGAGCGCGGGGGAAGTCCTCCAAAAGCAGCAAGATCAGATTTCGAGAAACGACGGAAACACTACGGAGAGGATGCACCAAATTAAGGCGATTGGCCTCGAAAGCAAAAAGGCGCTTGAGCACGGAGATCTAAAGAGGTACGGAGAACTGCTCCACGAGCACTGGATCGCGAAAAGGGGCGTCACGGAAAACATGACCAGCAGTTCCATAGACAAGTGGTACTCCATCGCGAGGGCGAATGGAGCAAATGGAGGAAAGCTGATCGGCGCCGGAGGGGGAGGTTTCCTGATGGTGTATTGCGACAACGGAAGACAGCATTTGCGCTCGGCTCTCGCGAGTGAGGGGCTGGTCGAGTTCCGAGTCCGGTTCGACTTTGAAGGAAGCAAAGTAATGTATAACGTCTGAGTACGAGAAACGCAAACTTGCAGGCCGTTATTTTCGCCGGCGGGTTAGGTACCAGACTGCGCCCGCTTACCGACTCAGTACCCAAGCCTATGGTTCCTGTAAATGGAAAGCCATTCCTGGAACATGAACTGCAGCTGCTCTGCCAAAGTGGGATCAGAGAATTTGTTCTCTGCGTGGGGTATCTGGGAAAAGTAATCCAGGAGTACTTCGGGGATGGAGGGAAATTCGGGGTTCGGCTCGAGTACAGTTTCGATGGTGACCAGCCCCTGGGAGTGGCGGGAGCACTGAAGAGAGCTGCACCCCTTTTGCAGGATACTTTCTTCGCGACGTATGGAGACTCATACCTTCGCGCGGACTATAGTGTGATAATGGAAGAGTTCAGGAGAACTCAAAAACTTGGAATGATGCTCGTGTATGAGAATCACAACGCTTATGGCAGAAGCGACCTCGCGGTGAAGGACGGGTTGGTTACCAAGTATAACAAACGCAATCAGACGCCCGACATGGTCTGGATAAACTACGGTGTATCCTTTCTGAGAAAAGTGGCTTTGGATATTATTCCGGTTGATCACAAGTGCTACGAAGAGGAGTTTTATGGCGAGCTGATCAAGCGAAAAGAGCTTCTTGCTAAAGTAGTCCAGACCAGGTTCTTTGAGATCGGTACACTGTCCGCCCTAAAAGAGTTTGAAGAATTCCTGGTGCATGCAGAAAAAAATCCCTGATCCAGATGATAGACACTTTTTAAGCACGGAGTGTTGCGATCCGGTCAGAAAAAATGTTCGAGATCTCTGTCCCGAGGTCCATCAAGGCGAACATGGAATTTGTGTTCAACTGGTGGACAGATTTGTCTCCAGGAGACGTAGAGCTGGTCAAGCCCCTCAAGAAAAGGCAAATCCTTTCCAAAACACCTGACCTAATTCTTCTAGGCGATGAAGAGCAACTGTATTTTAGGAAGATGATGTTTGATGTTACAGTAAGGATCGAAAGACCCTCGAAATGGATCTCGGAGTACAAGGGCAAGGTAGCAAGAGCTCGGTCGGAATACGCTTTGAAAACTGAGGCGGACGATTCGGCCACCCTTTTCTATTCTACCAGGATCGAGCCCAAGGGGATTTTCACAAAGACATTTTCATTTTTGTTGACGCCGTTTGTGCGCCGCGTGTTCGTCGGAAAGGTCGACGTCTTCATTGATTGCCTGGAAAAGAATTTCGTAATAGGAAATAATTTATTGCCCTTGGTTCGAATTGCTTATCTTTTTTCACAGTACAAGCTCGTGCTAGATTTTTGGAGACTTCGTGGAGAGTTCGAGCGGCCTAGCTGCAGTTGACTGGGCCGAACCAACTTCCATGCTGTTTCAAGCTTTGTGCGACAAAATTGATTATTGTGTTTTGTCCGCAGCTCCCATAAAGAACCACGCTTGCTCCGGATTTCATGACCTTTCCACACTGGACAAAAGTCTCCTTTCCATTAAGGACGAACCGATGGTCTGCTTTATCGACATGCCCAGAAGATATTGTAATGCGAATGGCAAAGCTTCCCTGTTCTGGAATATTGCCGCTAATCTGAATAGTTCCCAATCCTTTTCCCGGAGGCACCGAAGCGCTTGATGCCCTAAAGACAATGTCTGAAGAAAAAAAGTTGGAGAACACTCCACCCGGGCACACGAATGTCTGTCCTCCTGAAGTCCCGTTTCCCGTGACAACAAAAAAGGTCGAACCTGTGGAATAAGCGGCAGCAGTCATAAATCCGCTCGCAGGGAGAAAGGCGAGTGCAAGACACAACAATAGGGTGCTGATGGATTTTCCGCGGATTATTTGGAACATTACAGGTGGATCTGATCTGCGTGAAATCCTAATTTCGAATATTTATCCGTATTTCAATATTATTTTGATCAGTAAGCTCGTCATCAATGACAAATTCAATGTTCAGAAAGTTTGAGGTTCTCTGACTGTTTGTTTCAGGGCAACTTCCTCTAAGAAATCTTTACCAGGAGAAGATATTTTTCTCGAGAATGGCTATTACCTTATCTACTACCTCATATTGCTCTAACACCGTGAATGAGTCAGTCACTCTAGGACATCCCGCCGAGTTCTTCCGGGAAGTCAGGAAGATTTTTTCTACGATCGACGGTAGCATGCGCCTAGTTACGGGAGACAATAAGCTAGAGCTGGTAAAGACTCCGATCGAAGGAGTTGCTAAATTCGCAGAGGAACTTAGGGGTCGGTTTTATTATCAGATCACGAGGACTGATTATCAGGCGGTGGGCGCCCTGGCAATTTGTGGTGCCATCGCCGGAGCCGGGGTCGAACTATGGTTATTCAACGTGCAAAGGCTGTTTTATTTGATCATACTGGGCGGTTTCTTCGCCTTGTTCGTCGCGGGCGGGGCTATTGTAGGGGTCTCGAAGAAACAGTACGCAAGTGATCTTTTCCTGAGCCTAGAGGGGGATGCATACCAAGCGAAAACCGTTGAGCCTCAAGGGGAAAGGGTCTCAGTTTTCAGCAAGGCGTTTCTGAAGACCGATTGGCAGCCGCTGGGAAGCACGAGCGGTTTCCCGTTAGAGTTCGCTAAAAAGATGGAAGAGAACAAGCTCAAGCTAGATCTGGAAATCAATCGGATTCTTCCAGAATTTGAATGGGAGAGTTCGCGAATCCCGAGTACGGAAAATTCGCGCCAGCAAATTCACGAAGCATAGATATGGATTATGCTTTCGAAAAGAGAAATAAGCGCAAAAGGGCTTTTTTACGACGAGATCCTTGGCCCGCAGTAGCTTTTGTAACGGACAAGTTCAACCCGTCTATTATTGTTGACCTCCAATATTGGAGAATATGAAACAGAGATCCAATTTTTGTCGGATGATCAAACTACTATTGTAGTAGTAAATAAGATTTAAAATACTGTTTCGTCGTTTTATCGATTGTGAAAATACCGCGACGAAATAAGCCGCCCCTTATTTCGGTAATTGTATTGTGCGGATTTCTTGTATCCAGCACCTTGCTAACTTTTGACGTTAGTTCTATAACTGCCCTAAATGCGAACAAAATTCAGCACCTCATTTTCATAATTCAGGAAAATCATTCCTTCGACAATTATTTCGGCACATACCCTGGAGCAAATAATTTGTCTAACGCATCGTTGTGTTGCCCGACATCGCTGGGTTCCTCAAAACTGCCAACTATAATCCGTCCGTTCCATCTGAATGATTCTCAACCAATTTACATTGTCGGAGATGAGCTGCCTCCGGGACAAATGTATCCTCAGGCTAATGTTGACTCGCTTTCTCAAAATAGTAGTACTGGCGAGGTCAGTCCCTTTCTAATTTCTTCCGAATCCGCCCTCGATCTCCTTCACTCGTGGAATGCGTCCCACATTGATTACAATAATGGCTTGATGAATGGCTTCATCGTGGGCGAGGGAAATAACCAGACCATGGGTTATTACAACCAGAGTGATATCCCCTATTACTGGGACTATGCGCACAATTTCGTTTTGGACGATAATTTTTACTCGTCATTACTCGGTCCGAGTTTTCCGAACCATCTGTACATGGTTTCCGGACAATCGGGCAACGTCACTGGCAATCCTGCCGCCTCAGGGCCGGATTACCAGTTGACCCAGAAATTCAATCTCACTTTTGCACAGATCGCTCAAAATCTTACCCAAAACGGAATTTCGTGGAAATGGTATACGGGACAAAAAAATGTGACGACGGCGAGCTATTGGGATGTCTTGCCGGTGTATAATTACTTCCAGAAAAATCCACAGATCCTTCATGACAATGTGGTCGGTACTCAGAATTTCATCAATTCCTTGAAGAATGGAAGTCTTCCCTCTGTATCGTGGATTATTCCGGGAACTAGTTGGGCTCCTCCAGCTTATCCTTTCGCTCCCTTTTCACAGATCCCCAATTGCGTGACTAGCGAACATCCACCCGCGCGTTCTGATTGCGGGATGGATTATGTATCATACCTGGTAAATTCAGTTATGAAAAGTCCGTACTGGAATTCCACAGCGATCGTGATCACTTGGGATGATTACGGCGGTTTTTACGATCATGCTCCGCCCCCTCAAGAAGATAGTCACGGCGAGGGCTTTAGGGTGCCCACTCTGGTTATTTCGCCGTGGGCGAAGCCCGGCTTCGTCGACCATACTCCGTACGAATTTGGGTCCTTCCTGAGTTTAATTGAAACGACCTTTGGTGTCGCCCCCTTAGGGACAAGAGACTCGATTGGGATTGGCAAAAATAACATGATGAATTCCTTCAATTTCAGCCAGACTCAACAACCTGTCCTCATCGAAAACGCGAATTACACTGGACCGCCTGCCCCTCAGAAATTTACGTTTAAGGAAACCGCCCTTCCCCCGGGAACAGTTTGGTCCGTCCAATTAGGCAGCGTATCCCTTAGCTCCAATTTTACCACCATTAGTTTCTCGAACATTGCAGGAAATTATCCATGGAACCTTAAAACTACTAACATCGCCGGCGGGACTGGTATCCGCTTTTCCGGATCTCCGGCGTCAGGAAAAATTAGTGTCCCGTCGCAAACCACGCAGACGATCACCTTCACCAAACAGTATCTAGTCTCCGTCAATCACTCGCCCAAAGCCGGTGGCACCACAAGTCCTTCGGGTGCTGTATGGGCAAATCCAGGATCTGTGCTTTCGTTGGTTGCAACTTCAGCAAAGGGTTATTCCTTTACCAACTGGTCCGCGGGTGGTTCTTCAATCGTGTTGGGGCCTAACATTCCTGCTACCTCCGCGACCATAAACGGCCCTGGGAATGTTACTGTCCAGTTTCTCCCAGCGATCGCAGTAAAATTGAGTTCGGGATCTGGAACCGATCATCGCGGGTCTTCAATATCCACAACTGTCACCACCAAAGGCGCGCCCCAATCAGTGTCTTTTTCGGTAAACGGTCTTCCTTCCGGGGCGACCGCGACCTGGGCCGCCAATCCATTAACTGACTCGCTCTCCGGAGTGAAAAGTAAGCTAACGATCCATGTTTCTTCCGGCGCTTCTCCGGGGACTTATGTTTTGAACATCATTGCGAAGGGAGCAGATGGGAAAATTGCGACTGTGAATTATAGATTGACCGTAATCTAAAAATTAGTTTTTGATTTGCGCTCTAGTTCTGCGGGAGCGCCGGACAAGTTAATACTCATGTGATTGCCCTTTTTCTCTTACTTTGTCTGGGCCAGACGACGAACTTCAGGCTAAACTCGTGAAGGAGTTCGTCAGCCCTAATTCCTTTCAGTGGAATGTACGGGAGCCCTAGTCTGCCGTTGCCAAAAGGCTGGGAGTCGACCAGGAAACTGTCCGGCGCAGAATAAAATCCACCGAGAAATTTGGGATTTTTCACGGATGGTAGATCGTATTGAACCCCACCTTTTGGAACGATAGAGCGTTAGCGTCCTTTTGGAAGTTGGAGCGCCAAAAGACAAAGAGGAAGTACTTTCTGAAATCAAGCTTCTGGAAGGGGTAGTGTTCATCTTTGATTTCCACGAGAGAGG
>JAPCJV010000094.1 GCA_027886785.1 Nitrososphaerota archaeon
CGCGAAGAATGGATGAACGAGTGGATGCCCAAGCTGACTTCAAATGAAGTCCCAATGAGCCCCTACCGGGTAATCTGGGAATTCATGAAGGTGGTGGATCCAAACAACGCGATTGTAACCCACGACTCTGGGAGTCCGCGAGACCAGATCGTGCCATTTTACAAGTCGGGAGTGCCGCGCACCTATATCGGATGGGGCAAGTCGCATGCGCTGGGCAGCGGTCTGGGATTCATCATGGGAGCGAAACTGGCGAAGCCCGAACGTTTCTGCGTTAACTTCATGGGAGATGCAGCTTTTGGGATGACCGGACTAGATTTTGAGACTGCCGTACGCTCTAAAATACCGATCACCACCTGCGTGTTCAACAATTCCATAATGGCGTGCGAGAAAACGACGCTGACAACTTCGCATGAAAAGTACGGCACGAGGTTTATAGGAGGAGATTATGCGGGAATCGGAAAAGATCTTGGAGGTGTTGCCGAGCGAGTAAAGGATCCTCAGGAAATCGGTCCCGCTGTAAAACGCGCTCAGCAGCAGAATTCTCAGGGCAAAGCAGTTCTAATTGAGTTCATTACGAGCGAAGAGACGGCGTATTCCGAAAGAGCAGAGTTTCTGTTCTAGCAATTTGCTGATCCATGAGAATCCCTGAAAAGATTCTCGATAACGCGGAAAAAAAGAGAAGAAAACGACATAACTCTTTCTCTTTTTTTCCTGATTCCGAGACAATCTGGCGTATGTCTTTTTTCGAGAGAATCTGTAGTCCGCCTGGGAACAGATAGAGTACTAAGGAACGCCCAAAGGGCTTAGAATAGATTGACAGGCCGTCGGAATTCAATCATAACACGTTCGTTTTGAAAAATAAGGGGACTAGAGTTTAGCTTCTCTCGGTATATTCACAATATGTCGCAGTTTTGAATTTACCCTACTTCTCATTAACATTGATGCTGAGTATAAGTCAAAATGAATAACAACCATTCGGATGTATTGCTAATTTTGAATATTTAAATACAAAATGTTGTAAATAGATCACTGTGACCACCAAAACAATCACTGTCAGCGTCAATGCCGAGGTGGAGCAGAAATTCAGAAGGACTGCAAAAGCAGTGCATGGCAAGAAGAAAGGGTATCTGGGAAAGGCGTTGACAGAAGCAATGGAAAAATGGACCGATGAAAAGCGGGAGACAGATACGGTGGCAGCAACTCTCAGCCTTTTGGATCACGGTATTGATTTAGGCGGTGTGAAGTACAAGCAGAGAGATGAACTTCATGAAAGGTAACGCTGTCGCATTTGTCGATACAAATATTCTAGCCTATGCGTTCGACGAAAGCGACGAAAACCGCAGACAACCGTGCGTGGATCTTGTTAGAGCCGGTTTTCAAGGAGAGGCAGAATACTCTATTTCAAATCAAGTTCTAAGCGAGCTCTTTGTAGTTCTTACAAAGCAGGTCGGAAAACCATTGCCGAAAGAGAAAGCCGCGATTGTTGTCTCTGGCTTTGCCGACTCGTCAAAATGGAAAAAGCTCAACTATACGCACATCACAGTAAAAAGAGCTCTGCAAGATTTACAGACCATTAGTACTTCGTTTTGGGATATCCTGATCGCAGAGACAATGCGCGAGGCAGGAATCAAACTTGTTTACACCGAGAACGAGAAGGATTTTAGAAAAATCCCTTGGGTTCAAACCAAGAATCCGCTACCGACTTAGCGGATCTCTCTTTTGCTTCGTCCAATTACACTGGAGGAAGTCTTCGATTTTTGGTTGAAGGTCACTATTGCATTATTGGAACCAGTTTCGGCAGAAGATGACTTGGAGTCCTTAAAGCAGAACTTCTCCAAAAATCTTCTCATTTCAGTTTGTACGACTACCTAACCCTGACGTACTTGTATGCGGGCGTATTTGGCTCGAAGGCAAAGTGCACCTTCTGGAACGCCTTTCTCATTTCTTCCACTTCGCGCTTCACTTTTGTGGGGTCTTCCTTTTTCACTATGATGCGCGCCATGAGGGAAGCTATGATTCGCATCTCTTCTTTCTTCATGCCCAATCTTGTGATCTCGCTCGCGCCGATTCTCAATCCGCCAGGATTCTGGTAGTGCCGCCCCGCCTGCACGTCGCCGGGGATCAGCTGTCTGTTCAAGATAATGTTCGCTTTCTCCAAGTCCTTTTCGAGATCTCCTCCCAGCCCGTATTTTGTAATGTTCACGGCTATTTGGTGGGATTTTGTGAACCCCATATTTTCGGCGAGAACGTCCAACCCTTCGTCACTCAAAGCCTGTGCCAACTCCTGCGCATTGGAGATCACCTGTTTTGCATACTCTTCGCCAAACTCCATAAACTCTGCGAACGCGACTGCCTTTCCAGCAACATGGTGGAGGTGGTGGTTGCTCGATGTCCCCGGAAAAGCTCCCGCCTTGATTTTGTCCGAATACTTGTTCCACGAAAGGACCGTGCCACCTTGCGGGCCGAATAGAGTCTTGTGAGTGGAGAGAGTCATTGCATCAGCGCCTTCTTTTAGAGGAGCCTGGAATTGTTTTCCCGCGATAAGCCCAGACACGTGAGCCGAATCGTAACACACGATGATCCCTTCACTCTTGCAAAACTCGGACAGCTCCTGGACCGGGTGGGGAAACAAAAACAACGATCCACCGAACATTACCATCTTCGGTTTTTTCCCTTCTTGTTCGAGCTTCTGGATTTTTTCCTTGGTCTTGTCCACGTCGATGTTCCAGTTCTCGCGATCGAAGGCAAAATATTCAACGTTCAGTCCGTGTACCAATCCGGCAGTTCCGTTGAATTCTTTTCTCGCCGCTGATATGTGACCCCCGTTGGGGATCGCCAGCGCCATCATCGTGTCCCCCGGATCTGTGAATGCAGAGTACACTGTGAGGTTGGCGTTCACTCCCGAAACGGGCCGCACATCGGCAAACTCTGCACCGAAAAGTCGCTTTGCTAGATCAAGACAAATCAATTCCACCTGGTCGATGTATGTGCAGCCTGCGTACACACGCTCTCCCGCCCAGCCTTCTGCGTACCTATTTCCAAAATCAGAGATTATTGCCTCGCGGACGGCGGGGCTAGGAACGTTTTCAGAAGCGATAAGAGGGATGGAATTGGCAAACCAACTTTGGTGTGCCTCTAGGGCCTGGAAAATTTGGTCGTAACTTGCGCGCGCACTTTCTGACATGATGTTTGCGCAGTTCGTTTTCGTTAATTAAGGATTGAGCGCGGAGAGATTTCGATCATTCGATTTAATGTGAGTGTCACTCGACATAACGGTTGAGGATAATTTTTGCCATTTTCATGACAGATCTTCTCGAAAGTCCTTGAAAACCTCGATTTTCGATAAATGCTGGAGGCTGGATCAGTATTTCATTCGCGGTCCAGTAGAATCATGCAAATACGAATCAATCGCTTTCGTTGGTCTGGAAATTCATCTTATCTGCCGAGTTCACCCCTCCACCGCCTTAATCGAAAGAAAATGGTAGCCGCGATTGTCTCGGTTGCCACAGTGTTCCTCATTATCGCTCTTCCTTCAGTTTTAGTCCAGCACAATAATATTCGGGTCTCCGTGGGGGCGACGTCTGGGTCTTGCTCGCACGTTTCTTGCGAAACATATTCATCCACTTCAAGTCACACATCCCAAACAGGATCCCTTACCACTACAAAAGTCCAAAATTCACCTTCACATGTAGTATCAACCGAAACTCAATGGCTGACATCAGTAAAGAATTCTACTGATACCAAAACTTCTTCGACAACCGTTTACAACACTCTCCAGAGCACCGACACGATCACCAAAAACAAAACTGTCACAGTGACGAGCTCGGGTTCACAAGGGCAGATCATCGGGGGAGGAGTTCCTATAGTTACTAAAACTCTTACTACGACCGAGACATCGCCTCCCGTAACGACTACTATGACTATCACGACTGATCAGTCGGGACAAAATAATGGCTCGTCGACGACCTACACAACGACTTCTAATCGGACTGCCACAGTGACGAGCATTATCACGAGTACTGTAACAAGCTCGGTTACATCGGTCTCTACGACAACAGTTCTATCTCCTACAGTTACGACGTCAACCGTCTCGAATTCGGCGGGCCCAGTCAAATCGACTTCCACTGTTACATCAACCGTTGTTTCGCCGACAACCGTTACATCGACGGTGACCAGCCCTCAAACTTCCACAGTTACGAAGACAGTTACATCAACTTCAACTTCGGCAGTTAGTTCGACTATGACAACTACTTTGGTTTCGTCAAAAACTGTTACGTCGACGGTGACAAACCCTCAGACATCGACAGTCACGAAAACGGTTACTTCTCCATCAGCCTCTCCAGTCACTTCAACTGTCACTGCGGTATCGACATCAACTCAATTGCAAACTACAACAGTTGTGTCGACGCCTCCTGTTTCAACCGTGACAAAAACGACCACTGTGGTCTCCAGTGCGTCCGCGAATACGGTGACGGTAACAGTTACCTCCACGTCAACAGTTTCTTGTCACGGGAACGGAAATGGTAACGGGAACAACGACAATGATCACTGCGGGAATGCGCAACAGGCGAGTCCCAAGCCCGCATCTCTCAGTATAGGAAGCGGGATGATTAGTCTCGCTGCTGTTTTGCCGATTGCCTTTTCGATTTATAGATTCGGACTCCCGAAAGCCAGATTTCTTTCGGTGGACAGCTTGTTCTCATTTTGACCTAAACGTCTAATATCAAAAATTCGAATTCCGCTATACCAGCAACGCTCCGTATCCCCGGTGTGAACTTTCTAAATAGCTATTCCTCTCAAAAAAATCCGGATTAATTCCGTCGATATTCGGTTCTGATTTTCGTTGTCGGTTCATTTAGAGCAAGTAGAATGTCCAGAGCATGAAAGGGAGAAAGTGAGGATCTCCTATCCATCCTTTGAAGGCAGTGGTGCAAAATGTCCTCTGTGCGAGGCCAGATTTCGAGCCGCCCGGCTGGAAGCTCAGTACGAACGCGCGATGAAAGCGGCTCACGATCTTGCTGAACTCGTCGTCGGCAAGAAACGTTAGTAGAGTCCAAAACTGAATTTTACCATCTTACCGCTAAAATGGCCGATTCTTCCTCAATCCGGTGGAGGAGACCAATTGCAAATCGGAGAGATGGCCACCGAGAATGCGAAGGTTCTTTGCGAAAAAATACTTTCATGTAGTCCCCTCATTGGTCACGCCTCCATCATCGACTCCGACGGTCGAATCATCGTGGAGATCAATCGCCAAACCGGAGGCAAGGCGTCGACCATCGGCAAAGAACTGCAAGACAACTATGGTCTTTTAGTCTCGATAATCTCCGGAGTTGCAGAGCAAGCGGAAACTCCCTTTGGCAAGATGGATTATTTCCTTGCATCCTATGCGAAATTGAAGTTAGCCGTCATATCCAAGAACGGAGTTAAGATTTTGATTTCGCTTGCAAGACATGCCAATATTGAAGAAATAGCTCCTCTCGTAGAGGCTCTAATCACTTAGGGCAAGCTTCGTCGTCTTATTACATTTCGTCCAAATATTTTTGCAGAGGGCCCCAGTAGCGTTTATTCCAGCCGTCTTCAAGATGTTCTCTTTCTCCCTCTGGGTATCCCCAATGATCCAGAGTGAGCAAAGTTTCATTAGATCCCTCGGGCTTTAGATCGAATTTTACTACAGAGTACAAACCGGGATCCCAACTATTCGACCGCCACGCCTGGACGATCCGCTGATTCGGAATGAGCTCCAAGTTACGCCCGATTATCATCCCGCCAAAAGCGGAAAATGGACCGCCGACATCTCGACTTATTTTTGTAACGCCTCCCCCCGTAAACTTTCCATGCTGGTCTGAATCAATCAAGGCTTCATACACGCGATTAGGACTGGCTTTGAACCGGGCTTCCTGATGGATCGGATTGATTGTCACATTCTACGCCCGAATTTTTGTGCTGCTGAAGCCAATTTAATTGTTCCTGCTACTACCAGGGTAGAAACCACTTGCCTACTTCTGACGAAATCTTCTCACCCAGTAGACAACCACCGGAACTAGCCAAATGTAGATTCTGGCAGGAATTCCAAACACTGTAGTATTCCAAAAAACCGGCGCGAGTGAAATTACCATGAGGACAGCCAGGCCCAGCTGAACGTTTCTGCTCTGTCTGAATATTCTGGCAAGTTCAGGAACAACCAAGTTTTTTTCTTCAATGGAAATCACATGAGAGAAGGTGGCGAGAATCGCTAGAATTCCTGCGAGATCAATTGCAAATAGACTGGAAGCGTAATTTTGCAGAGCTGAAGAAGCACCGGGACCCAGTGCCTGATTGACGAATTCTACGTTGTTCAAAAGATATGGGATGATCGCGACGAGCGCGAGCATGATCACGTTCAAAGAGGTAACAAGTCTTGTTTCAACCGGCAAGACAGACATCTGGTACGTGTAGATCATCCAGCTTGTAATCAGGAAAGCGAAAACGAACAGGAAGGCAAGGATATGTCCGTCGAGCTCAGCCGGGCTGGAAGGTGGAGAGCTCGAGATGAGCGCGATCGCACCAACTGACAGAGACAGCCCGAATATTAGATCGACGAACGATTCTATTCTGGATCTGGGCCGACGCCCGTGTCCTTCCTGAGTATTGGACATGAATTCTCAGGCGACACCGGAGGTAAAGATTCCGAAATGAAAGAATAATTCTTGTTACTTGTTCTTAGCCATCCACTGTCTTTCTTCGGCAGTGGGCTCTAGCTTCACGCCAGTCATCCACAGAAAGGTTCTCGAGCTAGACGCACCTAGGTGACGAAAGCGCACCTGCAAATCCTCCATCAGCTGATCGTGCTTTTTTCCAAACGATTTGAAGTACTCATTGAAAGATCCAAACTCCTTCTCCACAAGAGCTGCCTGCTGCGCATTGTAAATGGTGGATCTGATTTTCTTCTCGTTTCGAAC
>JAPCJV010000095.1 GCA_027886785.1 Nitrososphaerota archaeon
ATACA
The DNA here is from genome assembly GCA_027886785.1 of Nitrososphaerota archaeon. The sequence goes on from JAPCJV010000095.1 coordinate 6, forward strand.
TTAGCGAGCGCGCTTTCTTCCAAGCCTGGGTCATGGATTTCGTGGCGGGGAAAAAGATGGGATAGCTCTCGTCGCGGACGGCTTCAAGCGCGCGAGTGCGATCGTTTTGATTAGCTGGAATACTGCTGTTGACGTAGCTTCAGAAGCGATAGAGACTGTTGTCGCATAAGAATTTTCCAAATGGCCCTAAATAAAATCGGCCGCATTTAATAATCCAAACTGCCCCAGGTGCATTTACATTGCATAAGGGATGACCAGGATTCTTGACCACCGGAAGAAAGCAAACGCTCAAATCAACGAGCTTTAGGTCGTGTTGAACTGTGGTCTCGACTGGAATCCAAAGACTAGACCAAATCCTATTCGACGGTTATCCGGATAGATCTTCTGTTTTGATCATTGGTCAACCGGGAATAGGAAAAGAAGCATTAGGCTACTGGTTCACTCGTTCGGGGCTAATCCAAGGAGAATACTGCCTGTACGTAAGAACCGTTCGGTTGTAGTGCTTTGCTCGTGGGCACGCAGATTAACCCCCAGATTTATTCTGAGAAGATTTAACAGGGTGGCTTGGTTTCTTCGCAAGTGTTTCCTGTGGAGGACGCTTCCTCGTTAACTGAGGCTGGACTAGATACAGCACTCCAGTACAGGGAATACCAAACGGACATAGCTTCTGAAGCAGCGAAATCAAACACTCTTGTCATACTACCTACAGGATTGGGTAAGACAATTATCGCAATCCTTGTGGCCAAAGAAAGGCTGAACGGGCCCGACAATTGGCTGAAAAATAGAAGGGTGCTTGTGTTAGCTCCGACGAAACCCCTCGTCCTCCAACATCGCGAGAGCTTCTTTCGAGCCTTTAATTCAGTCCCACCGTTTTATCAGGTGAGCGAATTCGTTGTCTTGACTGGCGAGTCGTCGCATGAACAGAGATTAAGATTCTGGGAAGGCAATGGAGGAACTTTCCTTTTCGCAACCCCTGAAACGGTGGCAAACGACCTTGAATTAGCCGGAGAAAAATCTATTCTGGAGGACTTTGTCCTAATTGTATTCGATGAAGCCCACAGAGCAGTCAAGGAGTACGCATACACAGAAATTGCAAGAAGATACGTTGGTGCAAAGCCGAGCGATCCTCTGATTTTGGGTCTTACTGCCTCGCCCGGAAGTTCACGAGAAAAAATCGAAGAGATAAAGGGCAACCTCTTCATCCAGAAAGTGGCATCGAGGAATGAAGAAGACGCAGACGTATCTCCTTACGTTGAGGAAACCACGACCGAAGCGATTAGAGTCAGGCTCAGCGACGAGTATGAGGGATCATTAATTTCTCCGCTTAAGGTTGTCTTCGAGGAAAAAATCGGCAAGCTCAGAAAGCTTGGACTAGTTCCACGCGCTGGGAACCTGGTGTCCAAGAAGATCTTGATCGGAGCGCGGGAAACAATTCTCGCGAGAATGAAAAAACAGAGAAGCCGGATGTATCTTTTCAATGCACTCTTTGTGCAAGCTCAAGCTGTTATGATTCTCCACGCTATCGAAGTCGCTGAAACACAAGGAGCGTACACATTGACGAGATACTTCGAGAGAATGAGAGAAAATCCAGATCAAGGAAGGGCTACCAAATCCCTGCTGAAGGATGAGCGGTGGATGAGGGTCGAGGCAAGTACGAAGAAAGCAGTTCGTAGCGATCTGTTTCCGAAGTTCGAACTTCTCAGCACACTCGTCTCCGAACAGTTAGAAAGGAAATCCACATCAAAGATCATAATTTTCAGTCAGTACAGAGATACAATAGAGGAAATAGTAGGAAAGCTTCTCCTCGTTTCTCCCACGATAAGGCCGCACAAGTTTGTGGGCCAATCTTCCAAGGGCGAACAGGACAAGGGGATGAGCCAGAAAATCCAGGGAGAAATCCTAGAAAGATTTCGAACTGGGACAGAGTTCAATGTACTCGTCAGTAGCAGTATAGGGGAGGAAGGGTTGCATATTCCCGATGTGGACTTGGTGGTTTTCTACGAAGCAGTTCCATCGGAGATCCGATCCATTCAGCGGAAGGGAAGAACCGGAAGGACCATGCCTGGGAGAGTAGTCATACTGCTCGCAGAAGGAACTGTGGACGAGGCGTACTACTTCAGCACGCTCGCAAAAGAAAAGAAAATGAAATCCTTGGTAGTAAAAGCGAGTGAGGTTTAGACTTCTAAAACAAATGAAAGATTTTTAGTCTCTTTTCCTTCTTGAAGAAAAATAAATTACTATTGACAGGTTGGAATTCGACAAATGTCAGAAGAAGACAAACAGGGTAAGAACCGAAGGCTACGTGTTATTTTTGAAGAAGATGCAAATGGCCAGAAGAGGATTCTGAGAGAAATACCTTTACCATTCAAGAAATTCTCCTCGGGCAGCGACGGGTTCTACGGAAGCGACAAGATTCCTCTGGATAATGGGGAGCGATATCAGGTCAGCGTCATCATGACCAGAATTGGCTCAAAGCCGAAAGATCCCCCCAAAAATTGAATCATCAAGGAACGCTCTAAATTTGGAAGAGTGGATAACGATCATTAGCTCGAGTTATTGAAGCTCTCTCTTCGGTTTCTTTTTCGTTTACGGGATGCGTAATTCACCCTTAATAGTTGAGGCGCCGGCGAGTGGATCCTCACCCAATTATTGCTTTGTCAATACGAAGTTGACGGTTGCTGTTTGGGATTGGCTCAGCGCGCGCGCGCTAGATTTCTGATTTGCTTGTATCATTTCTTCACTCCCGATCAGTTTAGGTCAAGCTAGGAATAGAGATTGGTACTTCGTGAACGAGAGGTTTCGATTCGTTATCATCCTTGCGGTGCTGGTGTTTTTGATTTTGATCGCGATTCCATCTCTGTTCGGTCATTTTTCATTAACAGACATTTTCGCTCTGAGTGCGATATACATTGTTGCGATAGTAATTGATCGCATTGTCATTTACATGGCTTTTCGAAAAGTTCCTCTGGAAGCATATTATCAAGATGAGTCCCACTATTGATTTTCTCGGGTTCTTGCGTTTTGTTTGAATGCAACTCCGTATTCGGTTTTCATTTCTCGTCGCTTTCCCTTAATTCATGTAGTGGGAGAAATTCATACTCCTTGGGTGAGTTTTGTATGATCGAAGTCCGGAGTGTTAGTTGGATCAGACCCACTTCTTTCTTGTTCGGGGCTCTTTAGACAATTCGCGAGATCAGCACAGGTATGTTATGGAGCAATACGATATAGCCGTAAAATAGGTTCGCGACAACTAGAGCGATTATCACCGCCAATTTTACCTGCCTAATTTCATGCGGCTGGGAGTCAGGATGATCATTCTCCTTCAGCAAGAGTGGATAGATAATCAACATTGTAGGGATTACCATTAGGACGATCACGGAAAAAACAAACCCAAAAATTCCACCGCCAAACAGGATCGCTGCAACCCTGTTCAGCTCGTAGAACGAATCACGAAAGACGGTCATCGCCACAAGAGTGGAGGCTACGTCTAGTACACTCAACGCCACGAACAAAACAAATAAGGCGCGGAGAGCTTTGTCGAGTACTAGAAGATCTAGAGCAGAGAGCCACTTTTTGTCGCGCTCATTGAGCTGACGTATTCTTTCTGAATAGTTGACCAAAAAGTTTCGAGCTTTCGAGAGTAAGTGATGAAGTTCCCGAAAAGAAGATTAAAGTTTGCCGGATGCCCCTTGTCAGAGTCATCCATAATGTGGGGCGAGGGAATCTTTTTCATTCAGATTCTGTCCATTAGATCGTAGCCCTGACCCCCACGCATGGTCGGAGCGTGAACTCGAAATGTGTACTAGCTAGGGTGGTTTATTCGCTACTTGATTTCTTATTTAGGGCATGCGGGCCGCCATCGCTTTCATCCCGTTCGCTTGTTCCCTCGCAAGTCCAAGAACGGTGCTGAACGAAGTCATGAGGTGGATATCCCATTTCGTGACCGCCCACAATGGAAGAGAACTGAGCATCTTACTCAATCCCTCGGCCGAAGAAGCTTCCATTATGAAGCATCCCGCTCTCTGTCCCGCGAAACCTCCGCCTATTATTTTTCCCTCTTTTTCCCATTTCTCTAACGTCTGGAAGCTGGGGATTACCAAGTTCTCCATGAACGCGATGCCATCTTTTGGATTGACTGGTCCTCCATAATCTACACTCTCTGCCGAAACTAGGAATTTCATTTCGAGATTCTGAACTCACTCTCTTATTTATACACCTTCGCTCCGAAGGCTTTAGTTTAGGGCGGGTAATCGCAACTTGGTCTCTTGATTTTCCTGATTCCATACACTTGGAAAAATAACTTTGAAATAGCCACTCATTCTCCAATCAGCTCATGGTTTATTTTTCTCGCAGAACTGGAAATTTCTTTTATCGCGCTAATTTTGAGATCGCCTTAATTTTAGTTCTGATTTTAGGCAGCGCATCTGTTTCGGCATTTCCCGCAGCCCCCGTGAAGAACATTTTTCAGGGGGGATATGCGGGAGTGATTAACCCGTCCACAACTTCGAACACGGTGATCAAAGGAAGTTGGAATGTTTCTCCGTTAGCGTGTCAACCGACTCTTAGCCAAAACCAAGAGGTGGCGAGCTACATAGGATTTTTTGCCGTGGAAAAAGGTACTTCGAATAGTCTGTTCCTGGGCATAGGGGTGTACGAGCAGTGTCTGCAAGGTCAGACCACACCTGTTTACTCTGCGATTACGATCGTATCCACCGCCGGAACCGGGATAATCTACACCCTCTCTACGATCCATGTAAAGCCTCCAGACAAAGTAAGCGCAGTGATTACATTGAATCCATCAACTGATGCGGTGAAAGGGACAATAAGAGATACCACGAATTCGCAATCCGGGAGCCATTCCGATACGTTGACGTTCACTCCCACCACTTACAACGCGCAATGGCTCATCTCTCCCACAATCACATCTGCCACAACCATTCTTCCTCTTGCAGACTTTACTACTCCAATTAAGTTTGCAAATGCTGCTTTGACCGATACAACAGGAACGCACTTCCTTTCGAAACTTCCGGGGCTAACTAACTTTGAACTAGTTTTGGGAAGCGATGTGCTTGCAATAGCTTCGCCGATCTCTGGTAATGGTAATTCTTTCCATATTACCTGGAAAGCATCGACATAAAGGGAAATGGTGGAAATGAAGCCGTTTGGCTCGATTTTCCTCGTGTTTGTTTTTCCCCACGAGTAGTCTAGGATCTTTGTAATCCTCGATGGGAACTTGGAAAGAACAAAGGGGGCGCGGGGTAATAAATCTCCTGGATACTTGCGTTACCGTTTATTTTTCTCAAACATCAGAGCTTCATACGTAGTGTCCAAATTCACCTTGTGCCTGATGTCTTTTGGTCCTTAACAGCAGGGCTTTTCTTGGTTTGGAGAGTCTACGGAAAGGGCGAGCGTTCCAGTATTTCATCACCTAGGGCCCCCCTAGGGGTTCTGCAAAGCGGGGGGAGCTACCTTCCGGAATTTGTATCGTACAAACTAGTTTGTATAAAACATATCAGCGGTTCAAATAGAAAAAAATCCTGTTCTGCAAGTGCTTGTACCAGTTCACGGCACAAAGTGTTTCAAGCTTTTTTTGGTTTGAGAGCTAGCGTTTGGGCCGAGGAAGCTATGAGGGGACTACTCAATGTCCACAAAGTGGATCCATTGAGTATGGAGTATATTGCTATGAGATAGTGTAGGATGTTAGCTGACGTGGCCAACGCGGAAATTTCCGCCTATGGTATGCACTGTTATTGAGTCTGGCAGTTTATCAGCGGAAGTACAAGCTAGATCTATTTCTCCGCCTCGTAGTTGGGTTTCTGGTTACCAGCGCCAGCCGCTGCTTTCTTTATTGGATCTTTCGCGCCTGTTCAGTAACGCTTTCACCGGCAACCGGGCGGTGAAAAAGACCCCGAAAGCCGCTAGGACACCAAGGGCTAGAGCTACCGGCTGGTGGGGACTAGGCGCAAACATGGTCGCTGAAAAGAATTCGAATCCGCTGCGTGGAACTGAGGGTGGTTGAGCTCCTGTTACCGGGTGGGAGGGTAAAGATACTCCTTCCCCGCGACCATTTCCGTCGCAATGATCGTATCGCGCCGCGTGAATTAAATCCATTCCCCACATTCGATCTTGATACTGGCATGGGTGACGTCGATCATTATCCGTGCTGGTCGTACTCGAAGAGCTCAAAGTTGTTTGAGTGGTTTGGGAACTGCTCGTCTCTGAGGTCCATGTCGACGTAGCAGTCGAGGTAGCGGAACTGGTATCCGAGGTGGTAGTTGAAGGGTCTGTGGAAGTTATAGAACTCGTCTCAGTAGTCAAACTTGTCGTAGAGGAGTCGCTCGTTTGCGAAGTGCTCGTCGGTAAAGTCTCTGTAGATACAGAACTGGTGATTGTAGAGGAATCAGAGGATGTTGAATAGCTACTTGTCGTCGGACTTGTAGAACTTGTCACTGATGAACTGGAACTGCTGGTTGCGGAGGTCGAGCTGTCAGTCGAAGTCGTTTTGGTTGTCGAGGTAGTGGAAGAGGTGGAGGATGAGGTGTGGGTTGTCGAATGAGAAGTGGAAGAGGAAGTGGAGGTATGTGAAGTTGACGAGCTAGACGAAGTAGAGGAATGAGTGGAAGTCGTTGAAGAGCTTGTCGTGCTGGTAGTGGAGTGAGAGGATGAGGTGGTCGTGATGCCTTGGGATTGCATATACAGATTCGTGTATTGCTGGGCACTGACGGGGACATAGCCGGAACCTAGTTGGTTCATCACCTGCTGAATGAAGGGGAATCCAGGATTCTGAGCATTCATTATAACGTAGACGAAGTGTCCCCCTCCTCTTATCTGATTAACAGCGGTGGTCACATCGCTCGAGCCATATGAATAGCCGGCTGCTTCCC
>JAPCJV010000096.1 GCA_027886785.1 Nitrososphaerota archaeon
GATCTTCGGTTCATTATCGGAGAATAGAAGTGCTCGATCAGTGCGCCGTGCGTCCCGTGAAGATCAATTCCATCAAACTTGCTTTCTTGGATGAGCTTTGCACCAGCCACAAAATCTTCGTGGATTTGCTTGATGTCCGCCCTGGTGAGCTCTTTGAGGGACAGTCCAGACTCGAACGGGACTGCGGATACCGGACCATAAAGGTGAGTCCATGCAGATAACTCCATGAAAATCTTCGCACCGTACTCGTGGGCAGTTTCGGCAAGCCGCCTAAGCCCAGGAACAATCGCCGGATTCGGTACGAGCGGAAACCTTCGAGCGCTATCCGAATTCCAGTCGGGGAACGCCACGCCCCTGGAAGCTCTGATAAAAAGTTGGGACACCTCCAACAGACCCGCACCTCCCATGGCTCTTTCCGTATAGTAGTGTACCATTGTATCCGACGGTAGGCCGTCTTTCAGATACTGCTGCTCGTGAGGCGTAACCTGTATTCGGTTTTTGATTTCCGCTTCCCCGATATCCAGCGGCGAGAATAATTTGTCGAACATTACTGAGCATTCACGGTTGAAATCTGCATAGAATTTGATATGGTTATTTTGAACTAAAATTAATCGGCAATTTGGAATGGTTAAGCGAGTTTTGTCAATTCAATAAATTGAATGACGGCCGCACCTCAGAAAGACAATAGTCTTTCCCCTGAATCGAAAGAATAAAGGATCCTAATTGCCTTTCCAATTTCATAACCGAATGCCCCCTTCCATTTTCCAAACTTCGGAATTCCAAGTGCGAGGGGTTCGGATGAGTTCAGAATTTCATTTTTCGCTTCGTTCACCCTTAATTGCGTATCGCGGTCGAGATTCTTGTAGTCTTTTCTAAATGTGGGAGTGAACACCTCTCTCCAAAGCAAAGTACTAGTCTGACTCTAATTCCTTGATCAAGGCTTCAGCTGTCTTGAAACGCCTTAGGTTTCCTTCTTTCATTTCCTTCAAAGAGCGTTCTGTCGCTTCTCCATATTTGGAATCGAGAATCTCCCATGTCTGTTCTCTTAGCTGCCGATCTGATGCTCCTTTTTCAAGCCCATCTCTCAACATTGCAATAAGATGTTCCAATCCAGCTCGATCAATAACAAATTTTTGCTCAGTTTTCGCCATTTTGGATCCATTAACTTTCAAATTCTGGTAAATAAACCAATATCGTTTTTCTTAAGGAAATTCACTTTTCAGTTTTCTTTTCGATGGATTGTAATCTAGGCGCTTTCATGAAGCTCAAAACATAATCTGGACTCAGAGGCATCGTCTTTATTTTTGCGCCAGCTTCTGATAACGCATCCTCGACTGCATTTACGATCGCGGGAGTCGCCGCCACGGTTCCGTTTTCTCCTATTCCCTTTACGCTAAGCGGGTTCGATCGGGTCGGAGTGAAGGTCGTAAACCACCGGATGGGAAACATGTCTCCAGCCTGAGGAATCATGTAGTCCAAGAAGCTCGCCGTCGTCAGCGTCCCGTCCTGATTGTAAACGATTCCTTCCAGAAGTGCCTGACCCGCACCCTGGCCTACTCCACCGTGTACTTGTCCTTCGGCCAGCATCGGGTTGATTACATGCCCAATGTCGTCGACCGCGACGTAATCCAAGACCTTAATCATGCCGGTATTCCGTTCGACTTCGACAACCGCTATGTGCGTGCCATAAGGCCACGTCCAGTTTTTGGGCGAGAACGCAGTGTATTCAAAGAGAGTCGGCTCCATGTTGTCCGGTAATTTGGAGGGATCGTAAGCCAATCCGGCTAAGGCGTCGAAAGTTAGCGCATTTTTATTGTTGAACTTTTGGAAGATCTTTCCGTCCTGGAAGACGAGAGAATCCGGTTCAACGCCTAACTCTTTCGAAGCAATTCTTCTCATCTTTATTTTGATCTTGCGCGCCGATAATAACACAGCAGAACCTCCCAGTGCGGCCGACCTGCTGCCGCCAGTTACCGAGCCCCAAGCCAAGCGGTCGGTGTCTCCATAAGTTACTTCGATTCTGTCAATGTCGATTCCCAGTTCGTCCGCCGCGATTTGCGCGAGCGGAGTCTCGTGTCCCTGACCATGAGGGGAGGTCCCAGAGACGATCTTCACTCTTCCCGTCTGAGTGACAGTTATCGACGCGGTTTGGGGAAATCCGGGCGCCCAGGCGCTGATTTCCAAATAAGCGCAAATGCCCAAGCCCAGCAACCGGCCGTTCTTGGATCTTTCGTCTCTCTGCTCGCGTCTCCACTTGCTGTAGTTCACTACTTCGAGCGCTTTCCTCAAGCTTGATTCGTATTCCCCGATCTCGTACGGGTAGCCAGTGATCGATTGGAACGAAGGATCTTTGTTCCTCAGAAAATTCTTCATTCGTACCTCCGCTGGATCCATTCCTAGTTCTTTCGCGACTCGGTCAATGACTCTCTCAATGAGATAAGTCGCCTCTGGCCTCCCCGCCCCCCGGTACGCATCGAAGGGCACCTTGTTTGTGTATACGCAGTATAACTCGGCCTTGAAATTTTTGAAATCATATTGAGCTGGGATCATCTTGATTGTCACTTCCGGATCTCCAAAAGTCTCGGGAGACGCGAAAGCGCCGGAGTCAGAAACAATTTTCACTTTCAGCCCGAGGATGGTTCCATCATTTTTGACCCCGACTTCCACGAATTGATCTTGCCCCCTTCCGTGAAACATAGTGGCAAGGTTTTCACTTCTTGTTTCGATCCATTTTACGGGTCTGCCGAGATCGATGGAGGCGATGCAGACCAACACATCCTCCGGATAGAGGTAACACTTGGCGCCGAAGGCGCCTCCCACGTCAGGTGCAATTACACGTATCTTGTTTTCTGGCATGCGGAGAGCCTCAGCGAGGGCGAGGCGCGTTTCGAAAGGCTGCTGATTTGACATCCAGACCGTGAGATTTCCAGTGCCAGGATCATAATTTGCGAGAGCGGCCCGCGTCTCCATAGGGCTCGGCGCACACCGCTGGTTTACGATGTCGACCTTGACTACTTTGTCTGCCGTTCTTAGACAGTCATCAATGTTTCCCGCCTCACTAACGAAATAGTTACCAATGTTATTCTCCACGTTGTCGTGAATCTTAGGGCGATCTGGAAGCATGGCATCGGACGGATCCACCAAAATATCGATGGGAGTGTAGTCGACTTCCACTTTTTCACTCGCATCGTAACCAAAGTACGTGGTGTCTGCGATTACGAAGGCGACGGGATCTCCAACGTACTTCACCGTCCCTCTTGCGAGAGGCGGGCGCGTAACCGGCTTCCTATTTGCGGTTGCTTCCGGGATGGGAAGCGTGGTGACCCGACCCACAATTTCGTCCGAGATGTAGATGTGTTTCACTCCGGCTGAAGCCATCGCATTTCTGAGATTTATCGAATTGATTTTCGCGTGCGCATAGGGACTTCGTACAGCAATTGCATGAAGCAGTCCCGGCAACTTGATGTCGTCCACAAATTTGCTCGCACCGATCAGGAACCGGAGATCTTCTTTTCTCTTCAGTGGCTTGCCCACAAGCTTTTGAGTTTCTGCTATGGTGACGACAGTTTGGATCGTAGCGGACATTTTTTCACTTTGTGAAAGTGGTTTTAGCTAAATATGTTTTGACCGGCCGAACGAATCAAGTTTGAGAAGAACCTAGCTAGATGCGACCATTTCTATTTCCACAAACACTTCGGGTCCAAGACCCGCCTCCACGGTAGTTCTCGAAGGAGGAGAGGGTTTCTCTGCAAAATATTCGTTCCAAATCTCGTTCAAGTATTGCTCGCGGTAATTAAGATCGGAAAGGTAGATGGTCACCTTGACTACATTGTCGAAGGAGGACCCAGCTTCCTGCAGAACGGAGATTAGCTTTTCAAAGCAATTTCTTATCTGGGTTGAAACGTCCCCTGGTTTACCGGTGACGCCGCTTGTGTATATGACATCGCCTATTTTCTTGTAGCGCGACATTTTCGGTGGTTGTGCCATAAAATCGCCTATCCTCTGAGACGAATTTAGTACTTTCCGTGCAATCTCGAAATCTGATCTTACGGGGTGGAGATTATGGACTCCCACTTTCCGCTCATCGTAGATTTAGAAATCGCGTCAGTAATCCTGTCGGCCATTAGTCCGTCTCGAAACGTGGCGCCCCACGGCTCAATTGGTCGGTCTTCGGCGACGGCTGTAAAGAAATGGTACATTTCGTGGACCATTGGATGCTCCCAACCAAGGACATGCCCCGTTGGCCACCAATTCTTGCCGAATGGGTGCACAGGCGCGGTGACGGAAATGGTCTTGAAACCCCGTCGGTCCTCTCCGTCGCTGTTCACATATGCGTCGAGCTCGTTCAATCTTTCCAAGTTGAAGGAAAGCGAACCTTCACTGCCGTGCACTTCTATTCGCTGATAATTTTTCCTTCCGGCACAAAACCGCGAAGCTTCCGCAGATCCAATCGCTCCAGACTTGAACTTGAGGAGGGCGATAAATACGTCGTCCACGTCAACCTTGCCCCGTTTTTTCTCACCGGTTACATCTGATGGAGGCAAAGGTCTTTCTTTGATAAAGGTCTTCGTCAATCCAATTGTCGACTCGATTTCGCCTACGAGAAACCTCCCAAGATCTAGGATGTGCGTGCCCAGATCGCCGAGAACCCCACTTCCCGCCAGGGACTTTCTTAATCGCCAGACCAAAGGAAAATTGGGATCCATGATCCAGTCTTGCAAGTAGGCCGCCCTAAATTCTAACACCTTGCCGATGTAGCCCTCCTCAATCAACTGCCTTGCCAACCTGATAGCGGGGATGAATCTGTAATTGAAACCGACCATGTGCTTCACGCCGGCTTTCGTGACAGCGCGCAGCATCTCTTCCGATTCTCTCGGGTTTCTGCCGAGAGGTTTTTCGCAGACGATGTCCTTTCCCAATTCCGCTGCTGTCACACAAGGCTTCTCATGAAGATCATTGGGGAGTCCGTTATCCACGACTTGGATGTCCGGATCTTTGACCAGCTTCAGCCAATTCGTGTAAAAGCGCTCATAGCCGAAATTCGTAGCAGCATCCTTCACGTTCGATTCAGATCTGCCGGCTATTGCAACAAGTCGGGGAATCGGGGAATCTGGAAAAAACAGCGGAAACCGCAAGAAAGCGTTCGTATGGGCCTTGCCCATGAAGGCATAACCGAGCATGCCCGTTCCAATTCTCTTTCTTGGAGTGCCGGAGCCAGTTTGAAAAGCTCCCAACGCAGCGAATTCTATTTTCTTTGCGAGTGTAGAATCTCTCGTCATTGGTTTCAGAATTGATTGCCGCTTGGTATTTTTCATTTTACAGCTGTTTACTTGAAGAAATTCACGCTGGGCTGATATCTTTTAACGGACACTGTTGAATTTCATCCTAGAATAAACCATGAAACTGGGAGTGTTTAATCCTGTTTTCTACCACAAGTCTTTCGATGACGCCCTAGACGAAATCAAAGGACTAGGGCTTGAGGCTGTCGAGATAGCCTGCGGGAACTATACAGGAAACACCCACTGCAATCCCAAACTGCTCCTCTCAGACAGCAACGCGCTCTCTGCTTTCAAAAAGAAAATAGATGATAGAGGACTTGAAATCAGCGCCTTAAGCTGCCACGGAAATCCGCTTCATCCCTCCCCCACTATTTCCGAAGCTCACCGGCAGGTACAACATGAAACGATCCAGCTTGCCGACAAGTTAGGCGTAGATAGGATCATAACTTTCTCTGGTTGTCCGGGCGACTCTGAATCCTCCAAGTACCCTAACTGGGTTACCAGCGCGTGGCCGGACGATTATCCGAAGGTACTCGAGTGGCAGTGGAAAGAGAAAGTTATTCCCTATTGGCGAGAAGAAGTAGAGTTTGCAGAAAAAAATGGAATCTATAAAATTTGTATCGAACCCCATCCGGGATTCGTCGTCTACAATCCGGAAACGATGCTCAAATTGCGGCACAGTTGCGGAAAGGTCATCGGGGTAAATTACGATCCGAGTCACATGTTTTGGCAGCACATTGATCCCAGCGTCGCAATTACCAAGTTGGCAGAGAGCATCTTTCATTTCCATGCAAAAGACACGTTCCTGAATTTACAGAACATTATTGTGAACGGCGTACTTGATGGAAAAAGTTACAGAGAGATGAAAGATCGATCTTGGTACTTCCGCTCCGTCGGGTACGGCCACGATCAAATCGTGTGGAAAGACATGATGAGTGCACTCAGACTTGTGGGGTACGATTACGTGGTGAGTATCGAGCATGAAGATATGCTCCTGTCGCGAGAAGAAGGTCTAAAGAAAGCAGTAGAGTTCTTGAAACCGATTATGGTTAGAGAACCTCTGCCAGAAGCGTGGTGGACCTAACTTTATCGAATCATAGCTGAACTACAGGATTCCGTAGCGTTCCGATATTCTCTATATCAATTTCCACCAGATCCCCGTGCTTCAGAGTAAAATTCTCGGGGGGAACTATGGAAGTGCCGGTCATCAGTAAAGTGAATCTGCTAAGAACATTATCTCGCTTTAAAAATCCCAGAAGCTCCGGGATACTCCGCCGCATTTGCGAAGTGTTAGTCGTCCCCTCGAATACATTCTCCTTGGTACTGGAAATTTTCATTTTGATTTCGACCGACTGAGGGTGCGGCATTTCGTCAGGGGTTACAAGGACGGGCCCTATTGAGGAAGAAGCTTTGTACACCTTTGCCTGGGGCAGGTATAGTGGATTCTCTCCTTCGATGTCTCTGGAGGACATGTCGTTTCCAATAGTGTATCCCACGATCTTCGCCTCTTCGTCGCAAACTATA
>JAPCJV010000097.1 GCA_027886785.1 Nitrososphaerota archaeon
AAATTCCTTACGAAAAGATGAACCGTGAAACGCTTTAATGCGATTTAGAAAGCCGGAAATCAGAGGTTAGTTTCTGCGTTGATTTCCGTCATTGGTTCCGGTCGGGTGGGGAGCACGGTGGCTATGATTTTGGTGCAGAGAAACATCGACGATGTCCACTTGGTAGATATCATTCCAGGCTTACCTGAAGGCGAAGCTCTGGATTTGAGCCACATGGCCGCTGAACTGGGAATTGACGTAAAGATTACTGGATCTAACGACTATTCTTCGCTCCGTGGATCTGATATTGTAATAGTCACGGCGGGTTTAGCTAGAAAACCGGGCATGACGAGAATGGATCTTCTGACGAAAAATGCTGGAATCATAAAATCTGTGGCTTCGGAGATTGCAAAATACGCGCCCGATTGCATCCTCATTATGGTAACGAACCCCCTTGACGCGATGACCTATGTCGCCCTAAAAAGTACGGGCTTTCCCAAAAATAGAGTATTCGGAATGGGGGGAATGCTGGATCTTTCGAGGTTCAAACAACTATTGTCTGAGGACCTCCACGTTTCCAGATCGTCGATCGATGCGCTTGTTCTCGGGGAGCACGGCGAGTCAATGACTCCAGTACCCAGTTTCACCGCCGTTAATGGGATCCCGTTGAAGAATCTATTGTCGGAGCAGGAGATCGACAATGCGATCGATAAGACAAGGAAAGTCGCAGCAGAAGTAATCGCAAAAAAAGGTGCTACTTTTTACGCTCCCGCAAATGGGGTCGCTAGAATGGTGGAAGCCGTGTGCTATGACAAGAAAGCTTTGCTTCCGGTCTCGGCTTACCTGGAAGGTGAGTATGGCTTGAATGACCTCTACATTGGAGTTCCAGCCATCATTGGCTCTGGAGGGGTGGAAAAAATTATCGAGCTCGAGCTTTCAGGTAAAGAAAAAGAATCCTTTGACCGCGGGGCGGCCACGTTAAAAGAAGCGATTGGAGCGATCGCTTAACCGTACCGGTGCGAGAGGCCTCTTCCCCATCTGGGAAATTTCCACTCTATGTTAGTGTAGGGACAGATAATTCGGCAAGCTCCGCATTCGACACAGTTGTCGTAAGAAACGATGTTTCTCTTTCCATCCTCCCATTTGTACACATCCGCCGGGCAGAGAATCATGCAGGGCTGAGGCGACCCATTGATTACGGCGCACTTTTGACACACATCTTGATCCAGAACTAGAAGGTGAGGGCGCTCGTCTAGCTTGTATTTGGCGAGATACAGTTTTCCTTCAACGGAGACCTTGACCTCTTTTGTTTCCTTTTGCGCCGTTGATGACGTTGCAGTTGAAGTTGCGCTACTCATGTCTGTTCATTCACAATTCATTTCGAATCAAGTAGTCCTTCTGTAAATGCCGTAGAGATCCCGTAGCAAGCCCACTCTTCCCCTTTTTGTAAACAATTCATCCTTGATTTCTTTCAAATGGTCTTCCTTCGGTCTGCCGTCCACTTCGAAAAACTTGTACAGAACGCTGTTAATCAGTTCGGGATAAAGGGTCAGAAATTGCCTGTGGGTGGATATGTAGTGGGGAACATCCCTGAATTTCTTCAAATCCCGAAGGACGAAGCTCCCTTCCAGATAAGTTCGATAGCTTGCAAGCTGTTCCTTTGAATAACCCCCCGCTTTCTTCGCGTCCAGGGCTGTTTGGCCCGCGAATTTTCCGGAGATCATTGCAAAATTCGTGCCTTCAAAATTAAGGGCGTTCACTAGGCAGGCCGCGTCTCCCGCAACCATCATACCATCCGTGTACAGCGGGGGTATTTTTTTGTACCCACCCTCAGGGATAAGATGGGCGGTGTACTCCCTAAGAGAACTTCCCTCAAGCAGTGGCCTTATCGATGGGTGTGACTTCATCCAGTCCAATAGGTCCTGGGGACGAGTTTTGAACGCAGCGAGATCGCTCATGATCGCACCTATCCCAAAAGAAATCGTGTCCTTGTTCGTATACAGAAAGCCTGCATATTCCTCGTTCCTGCCCCCATAGATTTGAACTGCAACTCCTTCGTCTCCCCTCACGGTTGAAGCGGTCTTCGATTTTGTCTTTAGGGAGAGAATACGTTTCTTTTACTGCTAGCGCAATATCTTCCGGCTTCCATTCCTCGTGTAATCCGGCACCTTTGGAAACGAGAGAATTCACGCCATCGCATGCGATCACCACGTCTGCCGCAAGCTCTCCCCTGTCAGTTTCCACTCCTGAAATCTTTCCGTTGCTATCCTTCAACACGCCTGTTACAGTCGTCTTTGGAAGCAAAAGCGCTCCCGCGGCTTCAGCCTGCTGTGCAAACCACTTGTCAAACCTGGCACGAAGAGCAGTGAAGCTGTTGAAATCCTTCACGAATTTTTGGTTTCGATGATTGATTTGAACGTGGGATTCCTGGGAAAGCAACCAGTATTGATATTCAATTACTCTACGCTCGATCGGAGCGGTCTTCCAAAATTCCGGAACTATCTGGGCGGTCGGTTTTGTAAAAACGATTCCGCCAAACATGTTTTTGCTGCCCGCAAAATCCCCTCTCTCGATAATCGCGGTGCTCATCCCGCCCTTCGCGGTTGTGATTCCAGCGGACACCCCGGCCGGACCTGCTCCCACAATTAGGGCGTCATATTTTTCTACCATTTTTCGACCGCTGGTTTTGTTTTTCTGATTCTAAGCTGCAGCAGCGAGTCCTCGGGATTTGATTTCTTCGACAACGAGCGGGACGACTTGGAATAGATCTCCCACGATCCCGTAATGGGCAAGTCCAAAAATCGGCGCATCAGGGTCTCGATTTATGGCGACGACTGTATCGGAGTTTTCCATTCCGACCAGGTGCTGTATAGCCCCGGACACTCCAATCGCAAAGTAAAGCCGGGCTCTGACAGTGACACCGGTCTGTCCAACTTGGTGATCTTTAGAGATCCAGCCCAAGTAAACTACGGCCCTGGTTGCTCCAACTTGCCCCCCAAGTACCTTTGCTAGATCTTCTACAATTTTGAAGTTCTTCGGATTACCGAGGCCCCTCCCTCCCGAGACGATGATATCCGAATTTTCGAGCAGCTCGCCCGCTCTTTCCATCGGGGTAAAGGAGAGAATCTTTTCCTTGGTTTGATCCTCCTCCAACTCGATCGATTCCTGCACGACTTCGCCGATTTTGCCTTCCACTCGGGCAGGCATTTTCATAACTCTAGTCCTGACGCTTGCCATTGTGGGTTTATTCCTTGGACAAACGATCGTGGAAAGCTCTTTTCCACCAAAGTCTGGACGGGTTCCGTTGAACCCTCCCTTTTCATCAACGTCTAGGGAAGTGCAATCTGCAATGAGTCCTGTTTCGATTAGGGTGGCAAGAACTCCCGCTAAGTCACGCCCATTGTAAGTTCCCCCCATCAAAATGACTTCAGGGTGGTACTTGTTAGAAAGGTACGCGAAAGCCTTTCCGTAAGTCTCGCTTCTGTATTCTCTCAAAACTGGGTGCTGAATAAAATAGACAAGATCAGCTCCATACTCACAAGATGCCCCAACTAGACCGTCTACTTCGCTACCTAACACTACCGCGCAAAGTTTTGTGCCATAGATTTTCGAGAGCCTTTTCCCCTCTCCCATGAGCTCCCATGATACTCTAGCCGCCTGACCATATCGTTGCTCTACATAGACCCAAACGTCGCCGTGACTGCCTTGGATCGGAACTAAATTTTGAGACGGCTGCGGAGTAGGATCAGCTTGCGTAGGTGCCGGCTTGTCTGGAATCACACCACCGCTTACTTTTTTGCCGAAGGCTCCGATCTGAACGAGCCTATCAACCAGCCATTTTGCAGCTTCTTTCGGATCTGTCGCCTCCTTGATCTCTCCTTTTTTCTTGGCAGGGGGCACGACCACTTTCTTCACATAAGTCGGCGAACCGCCTAAACCAATTCTCTTCGGATCGGCGTTCACAATATCTTTATTCAGGAGGTTGATCTTTGCTTGCTTTGCGCGGATCATTCCGTCGATTGTGGGTTGCCGCGGTTCGTTTGCAGCTTCCGTAACAGTTAGGGCGCAGGGGATCGGAACACGGACCCGCTCGACACCATCATCCACTCGCCTCTCCGCCTCCACGAATTTGTTTTCGAGGTCCACGACGGAAGTTTTGGAAGTGTAGGTTATCACAGGGTAGCCGAGTCTGACTGCGAGTCCGGGCCCCACCTGACCCGTTTCGCCGTCTATCGCTACTTTTCCGAAGAACACGAAGTCAGTTTTCCCGTTTGACTCTTCGATTTTTTGAATTCCTTTCCACAGAGCGTAAGATGTGGCGAGCGTATCGGCTCCCCCAAAAGCTCTGTCAGTCAAAAGATATGCCTGATCTGCCCCCATGGCAAGCGCTTCTCGAAGGCTTTGTTCAGCCTGCGGCGGTCCCATCGTCAAAACGCTAACACTGGCTCCGAAGGTGTCTTTGAATCGCAGAGCCTCCTCGATAGCATTCAAATCAGTGGGGTTCACTACCGCAGGTACACCCTCCCGAATCAGGTTGTTTGTTTTGGGATCAATTCGCATGTCGTTTGTATCCGGAACCTGCTTGATACAAACGATGATATTCAACACAAAAAACTCTAGTAAAAAATGAATTTTTCAGGATGAATATTAAAATCGTTCTGCGCACCGATGCGTTCCCAAGACAGAATGAAATCGGTTTCAAAGATCCTCGACTTGGTAAAACACGGGAAAATGTCTACCAAGAAGGCTGAAGCACTCCTCAAGTTAGACGCACTAGTTGTCGTAGGGGAGATTGCTAAACTTGACTACAATCGATTCTTGAGAAGAGGGGTGCCTGAAATAGTGTATGCCGAGACTAAAACCTCAGACCAGTTGAGCCAAATTGTATCGGAATTGGGAAAGAAATTATCCCTTGACTTGACGCGGACGATGCCAGTGATCCTCAGCAAAGTGCGACCAGACCAAATAGAACCAGTCAAGCGAGAAATACTGAAAATGTCCGAATTGAAATTTAACTACTTTCAGAACGCAAGCATGATCGCTTTCTCGAGACGCACCAATCCCAAGACCAAGAAAAGCAGAGGCAGGGTGGCTCTCCTGGCGGCCGGCACATCGGACATTTCCGCCCTAAACGAATCGGAGGTGCTTCTTCATCTTTTAGGCGTCAATACAATAAGATTCAACGACGTAGGAGTGGCTGCACTGTCCCGACTGGTGGAACCTTTAAGAAAAGTCTTTGAATTTGATCCGGACGCGATCATAGTCGCGGCCGGCATGGAGGCAGCTCTGCCTGCTGTAATCGCGGGTCTGTCCAGCGTCCCTGTAATTGGACTTCCTGTCTCTGTAGGATTTGGATATGGCAGGGGAGGAGAGGCAGCATTGATGGGAATGCTACAAGCATGCTCACTCGGAATCAGCGTAGTGAATATTGACGGGGGCGTGGCTGCAGGAATAGCAGCATGGTTGATCTCGAATCGGGCTGCATCACATTCATGAATTAATCTTTGCTTTGACTTTAGGCTGATATCCAAGAGTTCCTCCCGCTTGAAAATAGGGCCAGGGGCCTCTGTCAGTTCTCAAGGCGGTTTTCCTTCATTGACTCAATCCCAATCTAGAATCTTACCGAATTCGTCAGCGATTCTTGACCATTTCAATTAACCTTCCTTGGGAAAACTGTAAGTCGGAATTTGTCGCAGTCTCTGAGCGTTGCGAAAAAGAATGTTGATCTGATCAAAGAGTCCGCAGGTCTCGTCTCAAAAAGGCAACCCCTCCCTTCCTTCAAAGAGACGAATGCTGGCCTCAACGACTTGGTCAAGAAGAGAAGCGACAACGGGAAGAAGCTTATTGCTCTGGGTACAGCACTCATCATCATGCCCGATCCAATAACTGGCGCAGTCGGGGTGCCTCTCCTGATTGGAGGAAAGATGATGCAGCGAAGGCAATCGTCAAACATCAAAAATATCTACGAGGAGATGCGGAGTACTCTCAACTCGCTCTCGTCGCTCGGCCTTTGATGGAAGCCTTCGATTGCGCGGCCGATAGCGTCGCTTCATCCTTAACTTCGAGGAAGGAATCGAGCTCCGGATCTAGCTCGGTAAGTTCATCCTCAACAGAGACGTATTTTATGTCGAAAATCTGTTCGATCAAAGATCCCATCACGGTTTCGATGTTTTTGTCTGAAGACGATGGTAGGGAGGATACTAGTCGCACCAGCGTATTGTTTCTATACACAGCGAGGAGCGGTTCCAGCTTCCCACTTTTCCACTTCGGAATGGAAAGGTCGAAACCTCGAGCATTCTCGTACAAATACAGTGCCACGTTCGGTTTCAACAGAGGAGCTCTTTCTGTTACGAGTAGAGTATGTTCGGCGCGCGATGACCTAAACGCTTTGAATAGGGTCGCAGAGCTACTCTCTCCCTTTTGAGTCGTGAGAACTTTTGCGCCAAACGGCGATATTCCCTCAACGAGAGATAGCTTAGGTTCGCTTGCAAAAACTACGCTTAATTCATCAGCAACAGTCCACACAGAATCTAGCACATACTCAAGCAGCGTTCCTTTTTCATCCGGAGAAAAATGTCTGGAGATCGTTTTTTCTTCCATTCCGCTCGCAAAAATTACGGCTCCTCGCAGGCTGGTTTCTACCAAATCAGATATTCACCGACGAAAAAATAATTTTCAAAATTATCGTAACGACAAAAGATGAAAATCTGGTATTTAATTCATCAGAGCTCATCGAGCTCTTCGCATGCCCATTATAGTTATAAACGAACTTTCAAAGCTTTTCTTCAGAGCATCCCC
>JAPCJV010000098.1 GCA_027886785.1 Nitrososphaerota archaeon
CGCAAAATATAGCGCGAATTTCTCCGCCCGAATCGCGGCTCGGTTGCTATTCTCATTTTCTTTCAAGAATCTATTTATCGGAGTGGTGTTTGCAAATTTATAGACGCCTTTTTGGATCGCCTTATCAATCAACTGCCTAGTTTTTACGGAAGCCTCTTGAGTGGAAACATGAATGTATTCCGTCAAATCCTTGAGTTTATCGGGCTGGAGCAGGAAGAAAAACCTATCATTCAATCCAGTGGAGCCGCCAGCTAACCTGCTCCAATTGAGAGTGAAATTTTTATCAGTGCAACATGCGATCAACGAAGCACAGTAGGTCCCAGGAAGAAGGGAATAATGATCCTTCGCAGTTTTAACTAGATTTTCAAACTGGCCGGACTCATAAAGCGTCAGAAGATTAGATGTTAAAGAACTGTTTTCAATATTCGCCTTATTTGTTAACATAGAAAGCTCGTCATAAAACATGATCCCATTTTTACAATTCAACCGATTCATTTCCTTGCCCAGTCCCTCTGGGGAGGCCGGCGTAAAAACCAACGCTTTGCCATTCGCGTTGCTGACTCCCTTTCCTCCGTGACCGACGCATCCCATATATTCAAAATATCTAATCGCATCTTGGACACAAGACGATTTAATAACTCGGCCGGCCCGTCCTATTGAAACCATAAAGATTGACGGGATGAGATTCTTCATCTCGATCCTGACTTTTGTGCCTATATAGTTCAAGAGCAAAGTGATCGCAGGCAGAGCCATAAATTCAGGATAACGGCTGTTGACTGAACAAAAAGGTTGAATCAATCCCTCATAAACGGATGTACCTTTCATTACCCATTCAGGAAATCTTGGGTAAGGAGCACAAATGATCGACACTGTTTCTTCTGCTTCAGATACGATTTGTTGCGAGGGTTTTGCAATGAGTACGGTACCTTCTTGACCTGCCGGATATTTACAGATGGACCCAACGATAGTATCGACCTCGTTTTCGGGAAGCGGCGGTTGACATCGCTCGTTATTCATACGACCCAAAACAAGTCGAAGCTCTTCGAGAGCCAATCCTTTTTGCCTTAAGCCACCGGCAATTGAAGCCAACGTGACATTTCTAGCATGTATCGGAATAGGGCTACTATTATCCAGATCTGCTACTTTCTTTTTTTCAATTCGTTGAGAGGCAAGCCAAGAGATAAGCCAATCGGGGGCTTCTATAATGTCCGCATCAGATACAATCTCATAAGAATCTCCGGAAACGGGGTGAATCGAATTTGCGGCGACTACATATTGATCACTAATTCGAACAGAAAAATCACCGTTTTTAACAAAACCCTGCGCCAAATTCCCAAGAGCAATGCTTTGCGGTGTTTGTTTCCAGTAATAGTGTCCTCGGCCGGGGCGACTCCTGACGCGATAGGTTCGAGGAAGTACTTGACCTGTTTCTTGTTCAATTCTAGAAGAAACCGAAGCGTCATCAATTTCTAGAAACCAAGTTCCGCCAATTTGAGCCTTGGCGACCGCAGCACAGTTAGCCTCAGGCGTTTCTGAATTCCATTTTTCCAAGACTTGTAAATTTGTGGTTGCTAACGAGGGCCAATCAGGATCTATCGCAACTTTTGAGCGAGGACGCAGACGTATAACAGGTACACCTTTGGCAATGGTAGATTTGGCTCTTTCGAGAAAATCCAAAGATGTCTCCTTAAAATTTGGTCCGGGATTTTATTTGGTTCTTTTTGGAGCTACCCGGAACGCAAGCGCGACATGTAGAAAAATAGTTTATCTACTATGCTCATCACAAGCTAGCCGCATTCTTGCTACCTCCAAATCAGACAGGTGCGACCTGTCAACTTCAATTAGAAAGCTGCGTCTACAACCTTATTATGTTGAGATGCGGGCGGCGTAGTCTGAGACGGCATCGGAGCGGTCAGTGCCGGCGTAGGAGTCGCAACAGGTTGAGATACCGCCTGAGTCACTGGTGCTAGAACCGCTGGCGTAGCAACTGGGGCAGCCGATTGTGCAGTTGCTCCGGATAGAGTAGCTGGTCGATCCTTAGCCCGAGTAAAACCTTGTGGGACTGGGGGAGGAACGGCGCCGGCCTGAAGAGGCAGGATGACCTTGACATTTCCATATGTCTTCCCCGTCTTAGCATCCGTCTCCTTCACAATGACCAACGTATTGGCTCGGCCGATAAGGGTTTCGGAATCGAATGGAACTGGGGGCGCAGTGCCAAAAACGCCCTTTACAATTTCATAAAGAGCGGATTTCTCGTTCACTGAAGCCGTGACCTGACGCATTACCCTGTAGGGCTTACCCTCAGAATCGTTCTTATTGAGAGCCCAGAGGATGCGAATCTTGACCTTCTCTCCAAACTGAGTTAGAACCTTGCCGAGATCTACGACATCAATGATTGTGCCGTTATATGTCCCTGTTTCCGGTACTTCAAACGCACGATTCGTGTTTTCTATAAGCAATTTATTTCTCCTTTTTAATTTGACTTATTGTCAAAACTTTTTTAGTCATACCATAATTTTGAAAGTAAAATCTCTGGGGGTGCTAATGAGACATCAAATGATGCAGCTTTAATTTCCGCACCGAGATCCATATGCTTAATGGCTTTCCACCAAACGGAATAGAAAGGATTCCAGCGGAATTTCCTTTCTTTTGCTAACTGGTTATCTTCTCGTTTCTGATGAGCGAGCAAGACAACTGTGGGACTTTGCGCTCGCTCTACAACTTTATTAATATCTCGTGTAGATACCAATTTCAAAACTGATTGGCAATCTGCTAACGCTGAGTGCGGAAACAAATTGAGCCAGCCTTCGTCAGCACACATATACTGAAGATGCTTACCTTCTATTTCAAGATCAGTTCTTGTATCTATCCAGAGCTTATTTGGAATAGAACGGTTTTCTCGTTTTGCCCAAGCTTCCAACATCCGCTTATCAAATTGAATCACGTTTTGACCAATTACAGCGTCGGCACGATCCATAAGATCCAAAAGTGTCTCTATACTATCTCGGGACGTATACCCAAATTTATCAATGGCCGATTGAGTGATTTTGGTGATCTCATTAATGCGTGCTGATATTGGAACATCTGATTGAACAAGATAACTCACTGACTCTAAAACTCTTTTTTGGCCTGTGGTATATAAGAGAGCTCCGACTTCTATGATACGGTCATTTTCAGGGGAGAGACCCGTAGACTCAAAATCTAGCGCGAGCAAAATCACGTTATTCTCCTTAAATATTCCGATAATAAATTCAATCGAGTAACGCTATCTCTTGCATATCCTAAGGCAGTGTTGCAGCCATAACATAAAATTCCTCTAAATTTCCCCGAAACGTGATCATGATCTAAACACCAAGCCGTTCTATTAACTCCCGGACTGACATCGCCGCAACTTTCACAACGCCCTTTAAAATTTTTCAGAGCTTTTTCAGCTTCATACCTCGCTGATTTTGGTAACTTTGTTAATCTGCTTCTTAGGAGACATAAATCACATCGGGTTTTTCCTGGTTTTAATTTAATATTTATATGTGAAATACACACACCTAATCGAGCACATCTTTTTACACGTTCTACATCAGTTTCATAACAACGTTTACAAGGGATCTTCTCTTTTACATGGAGATGACATAGTCCTTTCTTTTTGCACTCTATCTGTCGATTTTTAAGATATTTAGCTATCTGATCTCTCTTAGTAATTCTATATTCTAATCCTTTCTTTGATAAACATTTACGACATAGTCCGTACCCGTCCTCTCTAACACTTTTACATGTATTTTCTTCCGTATATTTTACGTCACACTCAGGACAAAATCCCTTATTACCTAGACCTTTCTTTTTTCTCACTGCTTGATTACCCCTTCTGTATTACTTTCCGGAAAAACACTAGTCAATAATGAGGTCTCAGTATTGATAAAAGCGACCATATGCAGGGGGACGAAGCGCCGTAGATCCCAACTTTCAATTGATTCCGTCAAGGGCTTTTTCGTTTCCTTCATGATCACAACGCCGTTCTGCTGGATCATCTTCAGCATTTGTTGATCCACAAGACTTCTCAATGACTGGAAATCCTCAACCCGAAAAATGACATCATGATAGACTGGGTTGGGCCAGCCCTCGGGCTTAAGAGCCGGAATTAGGTTTACCACGAATCTTACGCTATAGTCGGACACATCGTCCTCCTAATTTCCTCTCACAGTGACAGGAGCACCCCGACGCAAAGCATCCGTTGTCTTTTCAGCCTCTGCTGCCTGTGCTGCGGCCATCTGCATGGCGTTTGTACCTTCGGGGAGAACAATCTGTTTACGCTCTTCAGGATTATGAGCACCTTTTCCAGTCGCCTCAATTTCGCATACATCACTATCGTAGACAAAATTGCGTCCTTGGGCTGTTTGGACAATACGAACAGTCTTGAGCCAAGGATTTTCTTCCGTAACTTTCTGCGCATCTGCTTGATTAAAAGTTACTGTCTTACCACAAGTATTACAAGTGATTGTTCTGTACTGCACGTCGATAATCGACACTTTTATTTCTCCTTTTTATTTTTATTCTGATAAAGCCAAAAAATGCTCCGCATAAGTAACTGCCAAATCCCCAAGTAGCGCCTCTTCACCTGAATAAGCCTTGATATATCCGTCCCACACATATCCGTCTAAGGCCACTTCGGAGAGATGATTGGGATCCCGATCCGTGGCGACATAAAGCGAACCGTCAGGATTCAATCGAGAAACGTTGACCACGTACCCGCCCATGGAATGAATCCAATCCGCCTCATTCCCGTACCGAACATCCGAAATAATTGCTATGCCTTTATAATCCTCTAATTGATACGCTACCTGATCAACCCAATAATCCGGATTCTCCTTTCGACGCTCGGATCCGATCCGCTGAAGAAGGGCGGTATCCTTTCCGACCATACTATGCTTTTGTCGGCACTCCTCGTAAAGGGCTTCGGCGAATTTAAAGATTCGAACCTCGTAGTCGGAATCTTCAAACCAGTCCTTGATTGCCGAAGCCGCCGTGTCCTTCCCATGCCTAGCTTTGTTCCCCAAACCCAAAAGCAACTTCATAACTTTTCTCCTTAAAAGGTAACTGTAGATGTAAGTCCCGCAGCAAACAACCAATATAAGGCTCGCCGCCAATCTCCTGAAACAGCGTACCCAACCGCCGCTCCCAAATCTAGAGTAATGAGAGCAAACGCCAACATTCTACCCCAATTCATTTTCATGCGCGCCAAGCTCCTGCATACATCGTGATGATGCTCCGTTTTCCGTTTGAATATGTAACAATATGAGAATGAGTCCAACCACTCGGCCCCTTAGCGTAATCCCAACGTAACAAAGAACTAGTACCGCCTACATATAATCCGTTGTAAATACCAGCCTCGTGCGTATGGCAGATATTAGCTTTGCGCCCCATCTTAGATAAGTTCTCTGGCGTACCGCGTGCTCCGTTTGGCCCCAGATGCCCGTGCATCCCGCACTCTATTTTCTTGCCACAAATAAGAAAACTTTCATCCGCGACTAAAAATTTGGCTTTTAACTTAAGCCCTTGGTCCTGTAAGGCCCAGCCTGTCATATTCACGTCGCGGGGCATCTTGCCGACGCGTAGCTGCGAGTACAAAAAGGACTGCGCCCGAAGGAAAATCTCAGAATTTGGTGGATCCTTCCGATAATCATAGTCTCTGAGCCAGCGCTGAATCCACGGGTCGTCGTGATTGGAATCTATTACTATAGTCTCTACCCATGGTCTTCTGTAACAATCCATTAGACCAGCGGTCCTCTTTAATTCTTCATCCAGGCGATGTAGTCCGCGTAGCCAAACGTAGAATTTGAAGTGGGGATTATCCTTCCTATGATGATTAATTGCAGAACCTTCTAGTACATCATGCAAGAATTGATACTTAGGCTTTAATATCTCCAACATGTCTAAAGAGGCCGAGACAATCGTCTCGTCTGCAAAAGTCGCATGCAGATCACCCCAAGTAATAGCTTCTACGCGATGACCTGTCGTGACTTTTCCTTTTTCAACTTTCACCGTCAGATCTTGGATAGTTCCATCGTCATCTGCGTTTAATTGCCTTACCCACCAATTTCCCTCATGATTCACTTCAACGAGGAGGCCGCCATACACATGATGGTGCTCGGCAATAAGACCCTCTCGTTTCTGTATATAATTGCGCTTGGTTATAGTCCCCGTAGTATAATTCAGTTTCGTACCTTCTCCTTGCATTGTCGGGACAGAACGCATAGCCATTTTAGCATGCGGGAATATAGCTGATTTTCTCGCACTGTAGGTTTCTAGGCCAGCCAAAGGTTTCACCGCTGTCGGCAAAATGTTCATCTCACCGCACCATACAAGTCCTTTTGCTAATTCTAAACGATTGTCACTGACATACGGTAAGATGCGCTCATCGTACCACAAGTCATGCTGATAATCATTTTTCTTGCCGCGCTTGACGGAAAGAGGACCGAAATGATTCTGATTATAAGAATACGTGCCGATCAGAATCTGCGCATAATAATAATGTGCCAGTGCTTGAAGACTTTCCCAAACTTTATCATTAAGCCTAGTATTATTCTGCGCCGATGTCAAAATATACCGCTTAACTTCACCGGACGAGGGCAGTTCTTGCTTCTTAGTAACAATGCCGCGTTTTGTGCCCCCGTGCAGTGGCTTCTTGCCTAGTCCCGCCTTCTTAATGATCCGACGCACCGTAGATCGCCCGATTTTTAATTCAATTGCCGTGGCGCGAATATTGCCATTATTC
>JAPCJV010000099.1 GCA_027886785.1 Nitrososphaerota archaeon
ACTTTAGTATAATGTTTCCAGCACTTACTTCGAGCTTTCCTGAAGCTCTCCCGGAAAGCTTTTCGTGCCTTAGAGGAGAGGTGAGCATCACGACGTACTCATCTCCACATTTGATACATTCAAATCGCGAAATGATTCCCCACGGGCTTTTATCTCCAGTTACGACTTTCCACTCGTGGCTGGCTAATGCTGTTTGAATCTCAAGATCATCTCGAGGATTGATATCCGATGTATTTTCACACAATTTCTAAATTCAAAAATACTGGATATCCGGACGATTTTAATGAATCGATGATTTTGTATCGGTTCCCAAGATCTAGAAATTGTTTTGATTGGCATGGATTCTCCGTTCTCGCAATTTGTCAGCGTAAATTATGCCAAATCAAAACATGGACTTACTATCATGGTAGTATCAAATCTTGGAGGTTCCAATTACCTGAAGTTGCTGTCTGCAAACGCGAAACTATTTCCCTCTAATCGCGAAAACTCTGCTGAATCATAGGAAGTCCCCTGACTTATGTACGATGTTATAGTCGTCGGCGCAGGTATCTCTGGCCTACGTTGCGCTGAACTGCTTTCAAGCGAAGGTCTCTCTGTTCTAGTGATTGAAAAAAACATAGGAACAGGAGGTTCTTTCGGGGAAAACCTAGAGGGATTTCCCGAGTATCATTATTCGAAGCTTGTTCTGGACCTCCCTGCTTCCCCCTCAAAAGAATTGGCGCTGGTCTTCGGGGATGGAGATCGAAAAACTTGGTCACGTTTCCGCTTTGAAAATCCCGTAATCAGAATAGTAAAGCGCGGCTCTAGCAAAGACTCTCTGGATTCTAACCTTTTAGAAAGATCGCTAAGAGCAGGCACCACTGTCAGTTTTAACGAAAAATTTTCCGATCTTAATAATACTAAAACTGGCGGGATAGAAGTTAAGACCACATCTGGTGCCCGGTATGAATCTAAAGTTCTGGTCGCAGCCGACGGGGTGTTTTCTTCAGTCAAAAAATTAGCGAGCTCTTCCAAGCTTCTCGGGAGGACTGAAGGAGTGGGGTACATCGCTAAGATGAAAGGAGTAGTGGTCAAGAGCTCGGAAATAATTGGGATCTTCAACTACCGGCTGGCCCCAGGCGCGTACTGCTACGTCATCGGTTACCCCGAAGGGGACTTTGCTACTGTCGGGCTTACATTGAGGCCTCCCTATACTACGAATGCAGTTGGTGAGTACTTTCATTATTTTGTGAGCTATGTTCCCGAAATATTGGGGGCGGCTCAAATGGTAGAGGAGACCCGAGGTTTCGTCACCTTAGGGTCAAGAGATCGAAAACTCCTCTGGAACCGTTCCGACAATGCAGGATTCAACAATGTTATTTTTGTGGGCGAAGCTGGAGGATTTCAAGATCCCACCCTTGCTTTCGGGCTGTACCCTGCATTACATTCTGCGACTCTCGCGAGTCATTTCATCGTTAGAGCGATCAAAGCTCACAATCTCCGAATCCTCGATGGATACCAGAAAGTGGCTAGAGAAGAGCTAATTCAAGATGAAAGGCGCAAGCTGCGTTTTCGGTACCTCCTTGAATCTCTGTCAGGCCAGGAAATCGAGAGTTTGATCCGAGCTCTCTCGAAGCAGCCGGAGAAAGTGGAAAGAATGCTCACGACTGGTAACTACGTATCCAACGTCGCAACGACATTTTTGAAGACCTTAATCAAAAACCCCAGCCTGCTGGCGATTCCCGTAAAGTACTTGCAAACGCAACGGGCCGTCCATTCAAGGGACCAGTCCTAAGACTAGAAGTTGTCTGATTTTAGCACTCGAGAATCTACAAAGAGGTGCTCAACTTGGCAATCGTTCTCGATAGCATGCCGATGTCCGTGGTGAGTTTAGAACGCCCTCTCTTCGTTAGGGAGTACATCTTGCGTCGATCGGTCTTACTTTCTTTCCGGGAGAGGTACCCCTCTTTATGAAGCTCGGAAAGGGTCGGATAGATGGTTCCGAAACTCACGTTCATGTCAAAGTGGGTTTTGAACGCTTTTCGAATCTGATAGCCGCTCTGGTTACCCATCTTGATGAGAAACAAAAATTCATCCAGAGTGGACAAGCGTCTTGAATCGTTAAGTGTCGCCATTGCGCACGCCTATACCATGCTAATATCAAAATATATCGGTCAAACTGGCCCAAGCCCTAAAATTCAGGCCGCCATAATTTCTTGACTTGTCTGAAGTATTCCGTAACTGCGAAAATATTACGCATAATGATCGATATAGTTTACGGAGATTTAATCTCTAGAGATAAATCGGGGAGATTCGATTTTAGTACGGGATCGTTTTCTCAGCTACTGACTCTGAAAATTGCACCACAAATGAAAATGGGATATTTTTGCTATTTCACCAATCGAAATTATGGATTTGGACGTATTACTAGCTCCGGTTGCAGTGTCGATGAAACCCAGGGCGAAAAAATCCGAGCCCCGACCCCCATTATGGATCTGAACTTTCTAATCCGCGGGATCGCCGTTTCCGCTGTAACTCAAGGCCTGAGTCTGCGACTCATTGATTCCCGCATTAGGATCGTAAACCGTTAGATTTTGTGGGATGTTTACGGCGCTGAAAGTACACGCTGGAGGATTGCAGGAATTTAGAGGATACGTCACACCCGTAGAAGCGAGGACGAGGGGATGTATTGTTTGTGCAAAATTCAGCATGTAGAAAAGTCCACAGCTCATAGTAGTTGCGCATCCTGTCGGACCTATTTGACCTGCATCCCGGGCAGTCAGAGAAGATAGGCCCCAGTTATATTCGATCGTACTCAAAAAGGCGGAGAAGTCTTCTTGCGAAGGTCCTCCAACCATCACTCCCGATCTTGAATAAGGCGAGATCGCAATCAGCGGGACTCTGAACCCATCCCCTGCCTGATCCAGCTGGGTTGGAATTACTCCATCATAGTATCCGCCCCAATCATCCCAGGTCAAAAAGATGACAGTAGAGGACCACTCTGGGCTTTTTTCGATCAGATTGATCAACGAGGAAACATATTGCTGCCCGGCTGCCCAGGTACCCTGTCCTGGGTGATCGCTCACCTGAGGCTCCGGTTCTACCCAAGATACCGAGGGGAGAGTGTTGTTCTTGATCACATTTTGGAGGTCTTTCAGATTCCCGAGGCTATTGCATTCAGGTTGATTCGCCTGAATTTGTTTGAAATCCGTCAGCCCTGACCAGAGGCCATCGAAGCCCCCATGATTGTGTGCGTTGATGTAATTTCGTGTGTAGTAAGTGCCAATGTAACCAAGACTGCCCAGGGTTAGGGGACAATTTAGGGCGTCATTCCAGTTGTATTGATAGTACCCCCAAGGGATTCCGGCATTTGACAGGGATAGGCCGATCTGGGGAAAGGTGAGATTGTATGTAGTATCGCACACTATAAGACAAGTAGATGCATATGTACCGGCCTGACCTGCAACTGCAAACAGGTGATTGGTCAGACTGTAGCTCATTGCGCTCGAATAGAAATTGTAATTCAGAGTGTAATAGGACGCGTAATCCCAATAGTATGGGAGGATCTTTCCGTCGTAATATGCCATGGGGAAATTCTTTGCGCCGGTCGGCATTATTTTTACGAATCCATTCATCAATCGATTGTTGTACGCCTTCAGCGCGGCTCCTCTTGTGTGGGGAATGTCCTGCCCTTGTATAGTTGACTGCTTTGAATCTGCGTTCCATGGATAAATGCATGGCTTAGCTGCAGGGGGATTCATAGGCATGCAGGTGTTCAGGTTTTCTGCGTACCCCGAAGGTAAATTAGGAAAAGTGCCAAACATGTTATCAAAAGCATGGTTTTCCTGCATTATGATCACGATGTGCTGAATCGGGGTATTGGCCGAAGGAGCCTGAGAGACTAATCCCGAAGTATAGCGCTCGTAACTGGACGCTGAGAAAACAAGCAAAAGAGCTATGAGAAAGCCAATGATCGCAATTCTCATATTCAATTTTCGATATATCCAAAAACCGATTCAACCTCCATACTATTAACAGATCTGTTTTGGATATATCGGAATTCGATTAGTGCGGGGGCCAATAGCAAACATATTGAAATCTGGACCTTGAACTATGTCTATCAAGTAAATGGGCCTAATCATTTTTCCTTTTTTGACACACGCATAGAGCAGATTCACTTTCTGAGCTTAACCCGCAGGTTGTCAAGAAAATAATCCAGACTTATGCCCTAAAAGAGTCTCTAATCGCTTAGATCATCGCCATTAACCGTGTAATTGTTATTGCCGATCTGAATAGCCGAGTTTGCAATTGGGGTGATCTGATACGGTTGTTGCATCGGACCAAAATGGCACGACGCGCATGTTTGATATGGATAAGTAGCGAGCGATGTTGAGGGAAGCATAAGAGGGTGGAGGGGCGTCTGATTAAAATTCAGCATGTAGAAAAGTCCACAGCTCATAGTAGTTGCGCATCCTGTCGGACCCATTTGACCTGCATCCCGGGCAGTTAGAGGAGATAAGCCCCAGTTGTATTCGATCGTGCTCAAAAATGCGGTAAAGTCCTCTTGCGTTTGGGCGTGACCGGTCTGCCCGTAAAAGATCCCGCGGATCGCGTAGGGGGAGAGAACTATCAAGGGCACACGGAAACCGAATCCGTATTGATCAAATTGGAATGGCTTGACATGGTCTGCATATCCTCCAAAGTCGTCCCAAGTTAGGAAAATCACTGTAGATTTCCACAAAGCAGCATTAGACTCTACGGCGTTCACCAGCTTTGCAACGTATTCCTGCCCCTGCGGCAAAGTCGCCGTTGGTCCTGGATGATCGGAAACCCCACCGTATGGAGTGATCCAAGAAACATTTGGCAGGGTTCCGTTTGCGACTGAAGACAGGTAGTCGTTCACGTTGAGGATGTTGTGACACGTAGCCTGATTCAGCTGAATTTTAGGAAAGTCTGGCAGTACATTCCAGTACCCCGGAGACGCAACCGTTTTGCATTGAGACGAGTGTCCAAAATTCCCCGCATAGTACGCCCAAGAGATGCCATATTGCTGCAACTGGTCTATGATTGTCGTGTATTGTAGATTTGTTACTGGAGGGCAATTCTGGCATCCCCCACTTTGCCCCGAAACCATGTACAAGTGATTGGGGTAGGAGTAAGACAGTTCAGACGAGAAAAAGTTAGCATCCAGAGTGTAATACTGTGCATAATCCCAGTAATCGGGGAGGGTCTGTCCCGTGTAATAACTCATTGAGTACCGGGCATTGGTCTTGTGCCCGGGATATGCAGTTGCCACAAACGCATTCATGAGACCTTTATTGTAGGCGCTATGAGAAGCAGTCCATGTGTGCCCCATATCCATCGCTTGAATCTGAGAGGACATGCTATCCCCATTCCAAGGGCAGACTTTCCCGAGGGATGGATTGGTCAAACTGTACTGTTCACACGGTAGCGCACTCTCGTTGTACGCAGCGGTGAGACCCGGGAACGTTCCAAATAAATTGTCGAAAGCGTGATTCTCCTGCATTATTACGATAATGTGCTGTATCGGAGTGGTCCTCTGACCTGGCTGAGCTGCGAAGCTGCTGGAGAAAACGGGAAAGTTGGTCAGTAGCACAATCACCGCACCCAAGGCGATTATCGCGGTCGAACCGAGGGTCATAGCTGTTTTTCTTTTCGGGTTAGGTTCCGTGTTCACTCTACTCCGGAATCGCTATACCAGCTAAAGCCTTGGTACCGTATTTGTGCCTTCATACCGAACATCGAGATATGACTTTGAGCGAAAATCAAATTAAAGTAACAAACTTCGGGAGTTTCCGAATGAGGCGAACGACCCGAAAAGCAACCCCTTGAGGTTAGCCTTAATTTGTTGAATTTGCGGCACATTTACCCTAGAAAATGGCCCTCCTCGAAAACTTAAGTTAAACCTGCCAATTAGAACACTGAAAACAATCAATTGGAACCATTGCAAACTAGTGCAAGACTTTTGGCGACCTATCGGTTTTTGATATATCAGAAATAAAAAGACTGCTACTATTGGGATAGAATTAAACTCTTGTATCGCACTTTTTTCACTCGTCCCAGGATCAGTAATCTACTGATTTTTTCTGCGATAATTTTGTTAGCGGTTACTCCGCTCTGCACCATTGGATTCCCTGTTGGATTTGCGAAAACCTTCAACTCTCCTAGTTTCAGCAAACCAATCAATATCAGCCATGACACCGCTTCGGCGCAAGACCCAAACGTTCAGAGCGTTGGAACGCATGTTTACGCTGTTTGGACGGAAAGGAGCGGTGGAATCAAGTTCAGGGCAAGTCCGGACGGAGGTGTGAGCTGGGGTCCTCCATTGAACAAGCCCGCGCTTACCATTTCCAGTCCGGGCGGAACCAGTCAATATCCTCTGATGTCCGCCAATGGTAGCAGTATCTACGTGGTGTGGGCTCAGACGATCGGAAGGACTGGTCTTCAGATAATGGAAGCTACTAGTACCAACGCTGGCGTGAGTTTTCGCAAGCCGGTTCAGCTGACTTTTGGTTCGCCGACAGGCGGGTTCATCGGTCCGGTCATCTCTTCATGGGGTAAAAATGTGTACATAGCATATGATAACAACACTGGTGGGCAGCACTCCTTCGTCACTTGCAGTTCGAATGCGGGAGCCCTTGGATCTTGGACTCATCCTTTCCAGTTTGGAGTATATCATGAACCACAAATTGCAGCTTGGGGAGGAAAATACGTCTATGCCATCGGGGATACCGGAAATTCACTCGC